>DATGOF010000090.1:0-5302 GCA_035306285.1 Acidobacteriota bacterium
GGTCGCCGACACTCTTCCTGAAAACTTCGACCACCCTCTGGTCGCTAACGAAGTCGCCAGACGGGCCGTCACTAAAGCCATGCTCAAAAATGGTGTCCGCCCCCCTGGTGCCGGCGGTCGCCTTGCCCGACACGCACGCACCATCAGACTCCAACCCGGTGAAAGAATCGTGATTACAAACTCTTAGTGTCCAGCACCAGAGATGACAGCGACACTCTCCCGGAACGTGCAAAGGCGCTTCATGTCGGTGGCGAACAAGGTGCGCCTCCTCTCCTCACTTCGAGAATCCGTGGGCCTGCGGGCCGAGTATGACATTAGTGAGAATCAATGGTCTGCCATTGTTTCTCCCCTGAACGCAATTGAAGCAAAGCTTCGCAACACTTTGAAGCGAGAGGGAGGAAAGCTTCTCGGCAACATACATGATGCGAACTCTCGAAAGGAACTCACCAGACTACTCGGGAGAATAGAACTGACCCTTTCGAAGTACTTTACATATTTCGACACTTTTGTCGATCTTCTGTCGCAGCGTCACCTCCCGGAAATGGGACTACTTCTGGGGGGCTGTGACGTGCTGGCGTGGGATTCCCTGAAAAAGGACCATCCCGCTCTGTCAATAGTCGAAGAACCCCTGGTTTCTTTTAACCGAGGTTTCGGAGCTTCTATCTTGCGTGAAGGCGTTCGCTTGCCGGATGGTACCCCCAATCCTCTCGCCACCATTCAGATTCCCTATACCAAGCTTAGAGATAAGTACAACCTGACGTCGGTGGTTCATGAGACGGGCCACTTAGCAATAGTCCAACTCGACTTGGTCCAGGCCCTACCCGACGCCATCCGAGAGGCCCTTTCAGCCGCCGGTGCATCGAAAAGACTCCGCGAATTGTATGGCTTATGGTGTAAGGAAATCGGTCCTGATTTCTGGGGCTTCTGCAATTGTGGTGCTGCTCAGGCATCCAGTGTTATGGAGATTCTAAATCTTCCCGCTAGCAGGGTCTTCCGTGTATCTTCTGGCGATCCGCATCCGCCGCCGTACTTGCGGGTTTTACTCGCATGCGAATGGTGTCGACAGCAATGGGGTCGAGGCGATTGGGATGACTGGGAGAAAGAATGGATCCACACCTACCCACTCGAGGAGGCGCCCGACAAATATCGCGCAATTCTGATTTCTGGGTTGAAGTTCCGTCCAGTAGTCAGCCGAACGCTTTTCCACACCAGGTTCCGCCTACTCGGAAACAGGACTATTCCCTCGCTGTTCAATATCGAAAGTGTTTCGCCGTCGCGATTGAACCGCATCATCGAAGCTGCCGAAAAAAACGGCATTCTGGACCTGTCACAGTTGTCACCGTGTGGCCAACTGGCACTGTTCAGGATGCTTAGAAACAAGAGCAAGATTTCAGAGGAATCCCTCGACCGGCTCATGACGACCTGGCTGATTAGACTCGCCCAGGGCCGAACCTTTAAGGAACGTTACTCCAGGAGGAACATTCACTATGGCAACAAATAACACTAAAACCCGGGAAGATTATCAAGCCGAACTGGCAGCTCTCGCTGAGAACCTGATCAATGACTCCCTCTTTCCGAAAAGGAGGATACCTTTCGTTCCCTGCGCCGACTTACTACTCGCGCAGGCAAGGGAGGATCCTGAGATCAGGGAGTTTTATCAACAGTATTTTGCCCATCTTGCACACATAATCTTCACCCCAAAGGAAGTGAAGGCTGCTTCCTGTACGGAATTGGGCGACGACAAGGTCCAGGTGAACCCTCTTATGGACTGTCTTCCGCCCGGTTGTACAACGCTTTACGGCATTCGTGGCTCAGTTACGTTCATCAGTTCTCCAAAAAGAAATATAACCAGGTTGTTCATTGGAGATCTTGTCTGGGTTTACTGGTTGGATCGGATGGGGATTTTTGAGCTGTATGCAAGGCTTGTCAACGATTATGCCACCGAAGGCAAGTTTCCGATCGACAACAATACCATAACAGCTGTCACCCTGGAGGTAATGGTTCGGCAACTGCAGATGGGAATCGCTTCTCTGATCAGGGACCGTGTCGGTACTTATCGCCGTTGTCTCGGGTGGACGACTCCAACAGGAAGAAAGCTCGAACTGCAGACCGAAGTGAACACCGCGTTCACGAGCCAGTTCCATCAATTCATCAACGGGGCACTGAAGTACTACAAAGACTTGCGGTTGGCCGAAGCAATTCAACAGACGACCGGAGGTGGCTCATCCGCTGCCACGAGGGTTGCCGTTGCGGAAACACTTCAACTCATGAAAGAGTCATTCCGCGTATTTGATTACGGCCGCAATGCTTACAACACGCTCAGTGCGATCGTCTACGTGATTGCCACCCTCAATCTCGTACGAACTCTCCGTGACGATATTGGGATACCAAGTACTTATACCAAGCTAAGCCAGTACGTTTCAGCTGCCTATGCGAAGCTCGTTGAAGGAAAATCTTCGTCTGAGTATCAGCCAAACCGCTACCTGCTGCATCTCGATTGCGCTGAGAAAGGCCGTGACCTCCTTCTCGATATCGACGCTCTCGATGCTAACGATCTCGATGCAATCGGCTCATGGTTGGAGAACAAGATCGTCGAGGAGAGAATCGAGAGTTATCGCAAAGCCTATCGAGATATTACAAAAATCGATCTGGCAGAGAGCATAGAAGGCATTGAACAGAATGTTTGACTCTTTCCGTCGAAAGAGTACTTGTGGCCAAGGCATAAATTTGACAAGTTCGCGTACCTTCTTGAAGAATCGCTGAGTTGAAGAACAACGTTGGACTCAAGAGATGGAATGATTGCTGAATCGATGGTTCTGAAGGAGGAAGAGCCTAAATGCAGAAACTGACCCTGGTGGCATTGTTGTTTGTTCTTTTGGGACTGATGAGCGGGGTTCACGCCCAGCCTGCACCACCGCCCGAACCTTGGACTGGAAGTGCAGCTGCCGGGATCGCGTTAACCGGGGGGAACTCTGACACTTCGAATTACAACCTGAGTCTAGAGTTACAATGGGATCCTGACACGCCTCATCTGATGAAGTTTCTCGGTGTTTACCTCAGGGGAGATCAGAATGACGAAACTACCGTTGACCGACTGCGGGTTGCTATTCGAGACGAGTACTCGATGAACGACAGGACGTTTCTATTTGGAGAGATGTCGTACTTGCGGGATCCATTTAAGGCGATCAATTATTTGCTGAATCCGGCTGGTGGGGTCGGCTACAAACTTATTGCATCAGGCCGAGTTTCGTTGGGTCTCAGCGGAGGTGCAGGAGCCGTCTGGGAGAAAAATCCGCTAATGGAAGTCGCCACTAGCGGCACCTTGAATGCCGGACAGGATTTCTCTTTTAAGCTGTCTGATGTTGCGACCATTACACAGGTAATTTCGGCACTTTGGAAGACAGAAGACTTTGATGATTTTCTCTACCACTTTGGAGTTGGTCTTAGTACTGCCCTGACGGAGAGAACTGAGCTCAAACTAGATTTCGTGAACGATTTCAAGAACGTCACCCCGGATCCAGAGACGAAGAAGAACGACTATGCGTTCATCACGAGTCTTGTTTTCAAGTTTTGAACGGGCAGAGAACGGAACGGGCCGGGTGTATTGATAAAACGCCTGCGGTGCGGCTACTCATCAAGACAGTGGGGCCGACATTCAAGGACCTTGTCCGGGCTTGCTATACATCTTTCTCTGATCCCCTTGACGAAGCGATTGATTTCCTTTGGTAGCGTTGTAGCGGGAAGAGAGACTGATGCAGGGAAGGCTGGAGGTCAAGAAATCGAGGTTAGGTAATGCCCTCCTGGCTAGAGGAAAAATTGGTTTTGCAGATCCAGGAGAGGTGATTGTGATCGCAAAGAGAAACCAGAAAAAGATTAGAGTCGAGTTCGATAAACCAAAACCCGGAGGAAAAGATTGGGAAGACTGGGTGGAACTGGGCGGTCAACTGGTTTGGGTGGCCAACTCCACTCCAGAAGATGCCTGGCGACGGATCACTCAAGAGTTTCGCACTATAACCGATCTCTATGAAAGGGGCCCCGGGACAAGTTCAGGCGAAGGCAACCCTAAGCAAGGTTCTAGCCCGTATGGGGTGCAGGAACCTGAACGATCGTATCGATGAAGTGCGGTTTCTGCACAAAGGGCTCAATTAGATCGAAAAGCCACTTATGATACGCCTTCCCCGGGCGGATGCGCCTTCTGACTTGCTCAACTCTTGCCGGCGGGAGCTGAAGCTGCTGCAACATCTAGCCCAGGTCGAGAAGAACCTTCCTATACGGATTCCTCGAGTACTTGGAGGTGTTACGACGCCGAATGGAATTGCGATGGTTCAAGAATTCATCGAAGGAATCCCCGCCAGTTACCTCTCAGAATCCGCTTCGATCCGGAAATGGGAATTGATTGGCGATGGGGATTGGCGATGGGGATTGGCCCCTTTAGCAACTATCGAGAGCAGCCGAGGCCGGGCTTATTGAGATTCGCCGTATTGGGGACAGGCCCCAGTGAGTGCCCGCGCGGCGAACTGGGGGATGGAAAAAGCGGATTGACATTTCCTCTGTGGCACAAGAAACTCTGAACTTTGAGAACATCGATCAGCCGTGACACGAGTCCCGAGAGGTAGTGATGAACAAGTTTTGCTCACAAGAGTTCGTCCACACTCTGTTGCTTCTCAGTCTCCTCGCTGCGATGACTGTGCTTCAGACGTCGTGTGGAGGTACCCAAAGACCTAATATCTTGTTCATTTATGCGGACGATCACGCTTATCAGTCCATTAGCGCCTATGGCTCCCGCATCAATGAAACTCCGAATATCGACCGCTTGGCCCGAGAGGGAATGCTCTTTGAGAATGCGTTTGTTACCAATTCGATCTGTGGTCCGATGCGAGCAACGGTACTAACCGGCCTCTACAGTCACTTGCACGGAATGATGGTAAACGAGAACGAGTTCGATGGAACCCAGACGACGTTTCCAAAGTTACTTCAGAACGCTGGTTATGAAACCGCAGTGATTGGGAAATGGCACCTTGGTGAGCACATGGCTCCCCAGGGTTTCAACTATTCTGACGTCCTCATAGGCCAGGGTCCTTATTACAATCCGCCTATGCTTCGGGATGCGGACGGCAGTGGACACCAGGAACTTGTGGAGCGAACGGGATATACGACCGATATCATCACCGATCTCGTTCTCGAGTGGCTGTCGGAAAAAAGAAATCCTGACAAACCGTTTCTGTTGATGTATCAGCACAAAGCTCCTCATCGCGAATGGCAACCAGGACCCAACCACCTTACGCTCTATGATGATCGAGAT
>DATGOF010000091.1:0-3806 GCA_035306285.1 Acidobacteriota bacterium
CTTAGCTGTTTACGGCTACAATCCGAAGATTCGACGGTGAAGCAGAGTCAACACTCAACGGTTTGTGCCCGCCCGGGCGGGCACAACGGGCACCACGTTGCCCTTGACAATTTATGGCCTTCTCATGGAAGGCACAGAGGATGACTGCGCTGAAAGCGAAGGAGAATCCAAAGGGTTCGACCGGCTATTCGAGATCGTCACAGCCGGGAAGATTGTTCCGATTCGCCCTCGCCAATCCCCAGCTTTCTTAAGATCGTCATCATCGGGCACCAGTTTGTAAATGCCGACTGAAACAGATTCAGCCCAACAAAGACTGTAAAGAGGTACCAGTAGGAGTTCACCCAGTGCCCGAGGGCCATACTGAGCAGTACAAAAAACCCGGCAATCATCCGCAAATAGCGTTCAAGGGTCATTGCCTTTTCCTCCCTTCATTCATCCAACGACGCATCACCGGGACTCGTCGCGGAAATTCCAGTCCCTACTAGATAGTAAAGAATCGGCACCGTCATCCGGGATAGCAGCAAGGAAGCTACTTCCCCGGCCATCAGTGAAATTGCCAACCCCTGGAAAATCGGGTCGAACAGAATCACTGAGGCGCCCACAATGACGGCAGATGCCGTCAGCAGCATCGGACGAAAGCGTACCGCTCCTGCATCCACAACCGCTTCCTTTAGGGACATTCCCTGTTGTAATCGCAGCTCGATAAAGTCCACCAGAATGATGGAATTGCGGACTACGATACCTGCCCCGGCAATAAAGCCGATCATGGAGGTGGCAGTGAAAAAAGCTCCCATCAGCCAATGCGCCGGTAAGATCCCGACAAGCGAAAAAGGGATGGCAGCCATGATCACGAAGGGGGAGATTAAGGATTGGAACCATCCAACAACCAGAATGTAGATCAGGATCAAGACCACCGCAAAAGCGATTCCAAGGTCTCGAAAGACCTCATACGTAATGTGCCATTCCCCATCCCATTTCAGCGCCAGCCTTTCTGTCTCGGGTGGTTGAGTGGCTGTGTACTGAGCGATTTCATACCCCTCCGGAACCTCGATTTGGGAGATTGCATCGCTCAGCTTCAAGATGGCATAGACAGGACTTTCCTCCTGGCCGGCCACATCGCCAGTGACATAAACCACCGGTAGGAGGTTCTTGTGATAGATGTTCTTGTCGTGGATCCGCTCCTTTACCTCGACCAGCTCCCCGAGTGAAATGAGTTGTCCTTCGCTTCCCGCCACCTTGAGATCTTCAAGATCACGAATAGATGAGCGTTCTGCGCGGGGGAGCCGGATGATGATATCGACATCTTCCTTTTCAGACGGATCATGCAGCAAACCTAGCTTTGTGCCTTTCAACCCAAGGTCGACGGTGGTGGCGATCTGTGCAGCGGAAACTCCGCTCAGGGCGGCCTTCTGCCGGTCAACCAACAATTGATAGGTCACCTGATCCGCTTCAATGTAAGAGTCGACATCTACCACCCCTTCGGTTCGGTCAAATATCTCCTGAACTTGCCGGGCAAGCTCGATTTGGCGATTGTAGTCAGGTCCATATATCTCAGCGACTAAGGTTTGCAACACCGGTGGTCCCGGCGGTACTTCAGCTATCTTTACGGAAGCTCCATAAGTCCTGGCTATCTGCTGAATCGGTTCCCTTACCCGACGTGCTATGTCGTGACTCTGTGCATTTCTCAGCCGGGAGGGAAGCAGGTTTACCTGAACGTCGGATTCATGAGGAGCCGTACGGAGAAAATAATGCCGTACCAGGCCATTGAAGTTATAGGGAGAGGCTGTTCCAACGTAAATTTGAAAATCGGTCACCTCCTCGACGGTACTCAGGAAAACACCGATATCCCGCGTAATCGCAGATGTCTGCTCGAGAGTCGTTCCCTCCGGCATATCGATCACAACCTGGAACTCGCTCTTGTTGTCAAACGGCAGCATTTTCACCGTCACCAGACGGAATGCAAACAAGGACATGGAGAGGAGCAGCAAGACCACAACTCCGATCAGGAAGCCGTTTCGCAGCAGTGGCCTTTCAATCAGAGGCCCCATCACTTTTCGATAAAGACGAGTCGTCCATCCTTCCTGTTCGTGTTCACCGCCTTGATCAGCAAGGATCTCCTTGCGCTTCAAAAATCGATAGGAAGCCCAGGGCGTGACGGCAAACGCAATGATTAGCGAAAACAACATAGCCGCCGAGGCACCGACAGGAATCGGGCGCATGTACGGACCCATGAGACCGCTGACAAAGGCCATCGGAATGATAGCGGCAATGACTGCGAAGGTGGCCAGAATAGTCGGATTTCCTACTTCGTCGACCGCCTCCGTCGCAATGTCGATAACGGAACGATTGCGGTTCTGCGGCAGCCGGTAGTGACGAACAATGTTTTCGACAACGACGATCGCATCATCGACGAGAATTCCGATCGAGAAAATAAGGGCAAAGAGAGTCACTCGATTGAGCGTGTAGCCCATGAAATAAAAGACGACCAGGGTCAGAGCCAAGGTCACGGGAATGGCAATGGCTACGATGCCGGCTTCTCGCAAGCCCAGAGCCAGCCAGATCAGCAGGCTAACCGAAAAGATTGCCAGCATCATGTGAAAGAGGAGCTCGTTCGACTTTTCGGTAGCAGTCTCCCCGTAGTTTCGGGTTACTGTCACCTGGACTCCCTGGGGAATCAATGTTCCTCTGAGCTTCTCCACCCTTTCCAGAACAGCGTCGGCCACAACGGTTGCGTTGGTTCCCTTTCTCTTCGCCACCGACAGTGTGACGGCCGGGTGAAGCGACTGCATCTCATCAGAAGTCAACGATACTTCCTGAGATCCCGCTATTCTCGGTTCGGGCCTTTCACCGATGAGTAAATGGCTGTGAGCCCGTCCCGGTCCGAATCCGAACAGGACATAGTTCTGTGGCTCTTCAAAGCCATCCTCGACAACCGCTACATCACGAAGGTAGACGGGCCTTCCGTCAACGACCGCCACGACGACTCGACCAACCTCCTCGGGTGAGCGCAGAAACCCTCCGGTTTCTACAATGAACTCCTGATTCTGGCGTGCGAAGCTGCCGGAATGTAGCGATTGATTGGCTTGTCCCAGGATTGGAACCAGGGAAGCAGGAGCCAGACCAACCGCCGCCAGTCGGTCGTTATCTGGTATCACCCGGAGCTGACGACGTTGTCCCCCAATGATCTTCGCTTCCGATACATTGGCTACCTGCTTCACTTGATCATGCACCTGGGCGACGATCCGCCGCAGGGTGTAATGGTCATAAGTTTTACTCCAAAAGGTGAGTGCCAGAATGGGCACATCGTCGATCGATCTGGGCTTAATGAGAGGCTGACTCGCCCCCGGTGGGATAATGTCGAAATTGGCAAACATCTTTTGATTTAGCCGTACAATTGCGTCTTCCTCGTTCTCACCTACCAGGAAGCGAACGATTGCCATTGATGCGCCGGGGCTAGAGGTAGAGTAAATGTACTCTACGCCGGGAACTTCCCAGAGCAGCTTCTCCATCGGTTTAGTCACCCGTTCTTCGACTTCGCGGGCGCTGGCACCGGGCATCTCGACAAATATGTCGATCATTGGAACGACGATCTGCGGTTCTTCTTCGCGAGGCAACAACGCTACGGCACCAAGTCCGAGGAGGATCGAAGCCGCGATAATTAAGGGGGTCAGTTTCGAATCTATAAAGGCCTGAGCTACTCTCCCCGCCAGTCCTATCCGCTCCATACCTGCCTCATCTCCATCGTTCTGCCGCCACTACTGTTGGCTTGTGGTCACAACCCGAATACGCTGTCCGTCTCGGATCGG
>DATGOF010000092.1:0-3990 GCA_035306285.1 Acidobacteriota bacterium
CGAGACAACACGGGAGGTACGCCAATACGGGGCAGCCGACTCCACAGGCCGGTTTCCCTGGTGGCGTACTTCAGAGTAAGCAGCGCAAAGATACCCAAGAGAATGTTGGCTCCCCAGACACCAACCGGGATCGGTAGGACACCGTTGTTGCTGAGGGTGGAACCGGTCGCGAACAGCACATAGTAGATAAACGCAACGACTACGCTGGCTACAAAACCGTAGCCTCGTCCTCCTCGATGTGATCGTATGCCGAGTGTTACACCGAGAACAGAAAAGATAAGCGCCGCGATCGGAAGAGCCAGCCGGCGATTCAATTCAACCAGGCTTGTGTGGCGCTCTTCCGGTGGGGCGGTGCGCAGGTCCTCAAGGATTTCTTGAAGCGTCTTGTCTTCAGCCCTTTTGGGACGCTCGACAGGCTCCTCTTCATAGGGGAGATCCACCGGGATGTCCAGGGTACCGAAGCTACTGACGTCGTCTCGTTCAGGGAAACTGAAGGGGGCCGTAAAAATTGTCCCATTTTCGAAATGGAGCTGCAGTCGGCGGCGATCGGAAGAGAATAGTGGATATCCTTGTTTCGCCAGAATCAGACGGTGCTCCCCTTCAGTGGATGTATCTGCCACCAAGATCCCCTTCCATAAGGACTGCTGCGGGTCGAGGTCCTCAATATAGAGAACAAGGCCCGGAAACTCCTCATAGAAGACCCGGGGTTTGATCTGGCTTTGTACAGGAAGTACTCTCAATTCGTGACGTAGGGTCCGGAGGTTCCAGTTTCCAGCAGGAAGAAGGTAAAGGGTAAGCATGGCCGTGAGCGCCATGACGACTAAACCCACCATGAACACCGGACGAAGTAATTGAAAAACACTGACACCACCAGCCCGCAAGGCTACGATTTCGCTGTCAGCAGACAACCGGCTGAACCCGATCAACGTGCCGATTAGAAATGCAAAAGGCACGGTAAAGATCAGAATACTGGGGGTGAGATAAAGGACGACGCTGAAAACGATGGTCGTGTCAGCATTTTTTTGAATGAGCAGTTGAGCCAGGCGGCCGAACTCGCGTGTGAAGACCACGAAGGTCAGAACCAGGAGCGAAACAACAATCGGACCGTTAATCTCCTGAAGAACGATTTTATTGATTCGCCGCATAACCTACTCGAAAAACTCATTTTAGCAAAGCAGAGGGCAGTTCCTGACAGGGAGATGGCGGCTGGAATACAATGAGGCCATGGAATTTATCGATCTCGGGGTGGTTCCCTTCCAGGAAGGTCTCAAGATCCAGGAGACGGCCGTGGCCCATATTTCATCCGGCCACTGGTCGGAAAGGGTCTATTTGTTAGAACACGAACATGTATTCACCCTCGGGCGTAGGGGAGATGTTGGGAATCTTCTGTGGGAGAAGGGACCGGACGGACAACCAGTCCAAACAGTCAGGATTAATCGGGGTGGTGACATCACCTATCACGGGCCGGGACAGCTCGTTGGCTATCCGCATCTTGATTTGCAGAAACGCAACTATGATCTGCACCGCTACCTTCGCGACCTGGAGCTGTGCTTAATCCATACCGTAGGACAGTTCGGCATAGAGGCCTCCAGACGAGAAGGATTGACGGGCGTATGGACTCCCTCTGGTAAGCTTGCTTCAATCGGTATCGGGGTGCGTCGCTGGGTAACCATGCACGGATTCGCCCTCAACGTAAACGCCGATCTGCGTTATTTTCAGATGATCAATCCGTGCGGGTTACCAGGGTGTGCAGTGACATCCATGAGTAAGCTTCTCAACCGCCCTGTCGACATTGGTGAGGTCCGCAAAGCATTCTGCGACGAGTTTGAAAAGGTGTTCGCCATCGAAACCTGGAGCGCCGGTTCCGTTCAATGAGCTTTTTCAGCCTCTCTCCCCGATCGAGTTCTTCCTGGGTTGAATTGCTGAGTTTGCCGGTCCTACAGAGCCCGGTTCACGAAGCCTTTTCTTGTTCGATTTCCGGGTGCACTGCAACACTGGGCAGTCCAGGAGCTTCGTCGACTGTTGCGGTGGTTCTGCCGGCGCTGCTGGGCAGCGGAGAACGCTCCAACAGGCGACGCATGTCGTAAATCATCCCTTCCCTCGAATAGGAAGAAAACTCGAGAATTCCCGTATCCATCCGGATCGCATCTTCCGGACAGGCCTCCACGCAGTAGCCGCAAAATACACAGAGTCCTAGATCGATGTCGAAACGAACCGGATACTTTTCAATCTGAGGATTGGGATGCTCACCTGCCACAATATAGATGCACTTAGCCGGGCACACCGTTTCGCACATCATACAGGCAACACATCGCGGCGACCCGTCTTCCCGTTTGGTCAATCGATGCAGTGTCCTAACTCGTGGTGCAATGGGGCGTCTCTCTTCGGGATACTGGTAGGTGACTCCGCCGCGCTGATCTTGAGCGAAACCAAACAGCTGCGCGATGTGGATGAACAGATTTCGAAAAAAATGTCGCGTCGTAATGACAAGGCCACGAAGGACCTCAACCAGATACAGACGCTCAATTAAATTGAGCTCTCGCTCTTCAACTTTGATGGCCATATAAGCTCTTTTGGTTTTATTAACCGTTCACCAACAAGACTATCAGTCCTGTTACCACAATGTTAAGCACTGATAGAGGCAGCATGAGCGTCCAGCCCAGCTGCATCAACTGGTCCCAACGAAAGCGCGGCAATGTCCAGCGTACAAGTAGAAAGAAAAAGCAAAACAAGAAAACCTTAACAATGAATGCGCCCGCCTGGAGTAGCATGACTGCAATGACCGGAAGGGCCAGTTCGCCGCCCCATGGGAAATGAAAGCCGTCGGCATAGAGGAATGGCACTTGCCAGCCTCCGAAAAAGAGAGTAACCGTTAAGGCCGAGGCGAGAACCGTCTCGATGAAGTCTGTCATGAAGAACATCCCGAACTTCATGCCGCTGTACTCGACGAAGTAACCGATAATCTCTGATTCTCCCTCGGGGACGTCGAACGGGACCCGTTTGGTTTCTGCCATGGCGGCTGTCATAAAAAGGGCGCAGCCCAGCGGCTGGTAGAGGATCCCCCAGGCCGGGATCCAGCCGAGCAGTAGCTGTCCTTGAGCGATGACCATCTCCTGCAATTCTAGTGTGCCGTAGATCATCAATATTCCAATGATAGTTGCTCCCATCGTGATCTCGTAGGAGATCATCTGCGCCGAGGCTCTGATCCCGCCCAGGAGCGCATAATTATTGGCCGATGCCCATCCGGCGAGAACAAAGCCGTAGATGCCCATGCTCATCATGGCGAATACGTACAAGATCCCGATATTGAGGTTGAGAATCTGCAAGGAGACGGTGTATTCGCCAAACTCGTAGATGCCACCAAAAGGAATTACAGCAAAGGCCAGCAGGGCAAAAAGTAAGGCTACCATCGGTGCGACCGTGTGCAGAACACGGTTTCCCTCGGGGGGAATGAAATCCTGCTTGGTAAACATCTTGATCGAATCGGCCAGTATGTGGAAAAGACCCAGTACTCGGAAGCCCAGGATATCGGCTCGATTGGCGCCTATACGGTCCTGCATCAATGCGCTCTGTTTCCGCTCCATCCAGGTCAGGATGGCTCCGAATCCCATAATTACATTGAAGACAAAAAAGACGACGCCAAAGGAAATCAGGTATTCCATAAATCAACCTATGCCTGGAGAGCGGGAGCAGAGCCGACCATCATGCCGTATTCATCGATTTCGTCGTAACCGATCCCTTGCCATTCGATAAAAATGGTTTCAGGGTCGAGGTATGAGACGGGATGACCCAACTTGGCTGCTAACTGTTTCAGGATCTCGGTATCAGCCCGTGCTTCCTCGAGCGGAACAAAAGCCTGTTTGAAGCGCTGGATCCGTCCTTCAAAATTGGTAAAGGTCCCATCTTTTTCGGCGTGTGTTGCTCCGGGCAGGACCAGACTGGCACGCTCCGCCGTGGAATTCCAGTTCACTCCCTGAAAGACGATAAACG
>DATGOF010000093.1:0-3288 GCA_035306285.1 Acidobacteriota bacterium
ATATAGGGATACTTCACCCGCAGCGGACTATACAGATACCAGGAATAGGAGATCCCGCGTTGACAGCCACGTGGCTCATGAGCGGGCAGACCCGCTTCGAGCTTCGGGTAGTCGAGACCTTGCATTTCCCACGTGACAATGCCGTCCTTGACGTAGATATTCCAGGTACATCCGCCGGTGCAGTTTACTCCGTGGGTGCTCCGGACAATCTTGTCGTACTGCCACCGATTCCGATAGAACTCTTCCCAGCTCCGCTGCTCGGGAACGACATCGTCTCGAATCCAGGGATTGGACTTTTTCTTACTCATAGAGAGGCCCTCTCGTCTTCCAGCTCAATTTGTGAATGAAAACGACGGGTAACCTTTTGAACGAGTGGTCGGCGCACCGCTCGAAATCGTCGTCGCCACACCTGATCAAAAGCCACCAGCAGAACCGCCGTTCCTCCCAGACCAAACAACAGAAAGTTCACGAAGGGAGCGGCTCTTTCCGGAGGATTTGTCTCAGCCTGATACTGAAAGAAAGCGACCAGGGAAGTAATTTCTTCCGGATTGAGTGGCGCTTCTTGAAAGGTCGCCCGCATAGTGGGAGTGGGCGGTCCTGAAAGCCAACCGGAAAGTCCTGGCCTGCCTCCAAGGCGCGCCAGAACATCGGTCAAATTGGGGCCGAGCGTCCCTCCTGCGAGCAGACTGTCGTCGCCGTTAACGGTATGACAACTGATGCAGGCTGCGCCTCCATTCTCGAGGCCAGACAGCCCAAGAAACAGGGCACGTCCTTTTTCCACATCTTCGGCCGTCAGCGGCTTTTCCTCAACCTCTGGTTGGGCGTCTGCGGGTACCTCGAGTGCCGACTGCTTGTCAATAAAGTCGAGAAGCTCGTGTGCCCTTTGAGGAGTCATGCCGGGCCCGGGCGGCATAACAACACCACCGGCCTCTTCCAGAAGCTGCTGCGCGTAGGGATCCCCCCTGTCGATGACTCCCTGTGGATCGACAATAAAGTCCACCAGCCACTGGCGATCGGCCCTTTCCGACACTCCTTTTAGGTCGGGGCCCACCAACCTTCCCCCGCCAATTGTGTGGCAGATGGAACAATTCTGCTGAAAGTACTGCTCTGCATCCTCGGAAGTTCCCAGTGCGACCCCGAAGGTCAAGATCGGAAACGCCAGCCAGACAACCAGCGGTAATATCCTTTGCCGACCACTTTGCGAGTGTGGAAACCAGGACCTTTTTCGCCGAAGGCTGCTGAAGCTTCTGCGAGAACCGATAGGCTGACCACTTTCACTTCTTATGACGCGATTCTTATAATCTCCACACATCGTCGTGACCTCGCCTCTATTCAGGAGTCTGAGCTCCTGCGGTTGCCTCCCCTTGGCTCTCTGGAGATGTGGCTATCTGCGCAAGGGTGGTCGTCTCGAGGAAATTGATGTACCGTCTTCTAACTTCTCGCCAGGCATTGTGCGCTGAGCACGGGTCGCCATCGGAACAGGGACTTTTTTCGCCGAGCAGGCAGCGAGGTCTGGCTCGAATACCATCGAAGAGTTCGATGACATCGATCAGGAAGATCTCCCTGGGATCCTTTTGAAGGTAGTAGCCTCCACCACTTCCCCTGGTGGCGGAAACCAGACCGGCATTGCCAAGTGTCCAGAGAATTTTCGACAGGTAGTTGGCCGGCACTTCTGCTTCTTGTGCCAGCCGCTTTCCGAGAAGTGTCTCTCCTTTCGGCAAACGTGCCAACCGAACTAGACTCCTCAATGCATGTTCCGATGTCGTACTTATCATTGTTGACTTGTAGATGAAGATATCAATAATAGGAGTACAAAACAATATCTTTTTTTCGCGTGAGCTGAAAAAAAGGAAGCCTCTGCAGCCTTTGAGTCAGACTTTCCCTTCAATGGACCTGAACGCCTGTTCGGAACGTCCTTCGCCCCGCCCGAAAGGCCGTTCCAGGGTAGCTGCCGAGCTCGCCGAAGAAGAAAGAAGTCCTTCGACGACAAAGCGGTTATTCGTCAATCCCCGCTTCTACGGCCTGGAAAGGCCATTTCTGAACCCGCCACGACCAAAGGATAAAGGCGATCAGTCCCAGAATCAGCGTTCCGATGCCGAATAAGATTACCCTCCAGTCAGTCGTGGCAAACAGGAAAATCCAGCCCGCCAGTGCCACAAGTGTGGGAATCGGGTAAAGCCAGATCTTGTAAGGGCGGTTCATCTCAGGCGCCGTCCGACGCAATAGCATCACCGCAAAGATCTGACCAATGAACTGGATCAGGATACGGGTCGTGATCAGTGCATCGATAACCAGGCCCAGGGAAAAGAAACTGCAGATAATGGAAATGACTCCCAGAAACACAACCGAGATATGAGGGAACCTCTTTCTTGGATGGAGTCGACCGAAAATCTCAAAGAAATATCCATCCCGAGCAGCTGCAAAAGGGATGCGGGAATAACCGAGCAAAAGGGCGAAAACTGAACCGAAAGCAGTCCACAGGATCATCGCCGTAAAGAGCGTTGCGACGGTTGATCCCCACACCCTTTCCATCATTACCGAAACCAGAAACTGTGCTGTTCGACTGTCGTCCGCGGGGACGAACTCTCGCCAGGGAACCACGCCAATGATTGAAAGGTTGATGGAGATGTAGATGAGTGCAACACCGATCAAGGAGATGATGATCGAACGTGGAATGACTCGCCCCGGATTCTTTACCTCTTCTCCGATATAGCAAATGTCGTAGTAGCCGAGGTAGTCGTAGATCCCGACGCGAGCAGCTGCACCCAGGCCGAAAAGAAATCCGACGCTGAAGTCAAAAGCGCCGGGAGGAAAATCGAAGGCCAGTCGAGAATCGAAGTTCAGCAAGCCTGTGAAAATCACTGCGGCCGTCGTGAGCATCGTCCCTACCCACAGGCTGACGGTGATTTTTCCAATGGCCGTGATCTGGCGGTAAAGGAGAAGGATATTGAGCCCCCCAATGGCTACTACCACCAGGATACGGTGAAGCGACGTCATCCCCTCCCAGACGTAACCGAAATACAGGGTAAACCCGATATATCCCGAAGCAATTTCAAGTGGGCCGCTGAGAATGAACGACCAGATAAAGAGAAAGGACATGAGACGCCCCCAAGTCTCTCGCCCGTAACCTTCTCTTAGATAAACGTAACTGCCTCCGGCACTTGGCATGGAAGCCCCGAGTTCTGCCCAGACCATGCCGTCGCACATGGCAACCACCACGGCGACCAGCCACCCCAGCATGGCTTGAGGACCTCCTAGTGCGGTCATCAACAACGGTATCGTGATAAA
>DATGOF010000094.1:0-4298 GCA_035306285.1 Acidobacteriota bacterium
ACTGGAACAGCGCCTCGGCAGGTCGGCTACCGATGAAGAGGTGGCTAAAGAACTCGGGATCGAGCTGCAGACCTTCCATTCTCTTTTGGATCAGCTCAACGGGTTGACCATAGGACACTTTCAGGTCAGTGACGGTGGTGAAGACGGACTTGACGAAGACAGTCTGCCGATCAGCTATTCTCCCATCAACCAGGGTGATTCTCCTTTTGAAGCCCTGAGAAAAAGCGAGCTGCGCGGGATTCTAGCCGAGCTCATTCAGCAGATCCCGGAAAGGGAACAACTGATCATCAGTCTCTACTACTACGAAGAGCTGACGATGAAAGAGATCGGACATGTGCTCGGAGTGAACGAGTCGCGTGTCTCTCAATTGCATACTCGCGCCATGCTCCGACTGAGAGGAAAGCTCCAGGCTGCTCTCAAGAAGCAAAGTGAGGCCGCGCTATGAATGAGAAGATCTTGTCACAGGAAGAAATTAACGCCCTCCTTGATGCCGTCGGTACGGATCAGCTGTCAGTTGGCGACCGTCGTGAGAGACGTAGCCGAGAGGATCAGCCTGGAGGATCGGTTGCTTCGCCCGGAAAACGTAACCTCTTTCCACTGGTTCGTGTTCAAACCCTGACCAAGGACATTCAGGCGGCGCTGGCTCTCATATTCGATGCCTTCGCTCACAAGGGCTCCTCGACTCTTTCCACGACATTGAGAACCCACATCAACTTCAGATTTGACGGTATGGATCAGATGCTCTACGGAGAGTTCATCGAAAGTCTGCCAGAGCCTTCCTCGATGTGGTATCTCGGCGTCGGATCCCATGAGCAGCACGTTGCGGTCTGTCTCGAGCCCGTGCTCGTCCAGTCGATTATCTCGGTGATGATGGGAGGTGGAAACTCTCTGGTTTCGAAAGCCAGGCGCAACATCACTGAACTTGAACAAACCGTCCTCGAGTCTGTCATCCTCGTTTTCTGCCGGGAGCTTCAGCACGCCTGGGGGAGGACCATGGAGATAGATCTGGATATTGATAATCGAGAGACTCGGCCTCGTTTGCTGCAAGTTTACCCCCCTAACGAAGTTATCGTAACGATCCACATGTCGATGAGAGTTGGGGCTACCGAAGGAGAGATAGTGTGGGGAATTCCAGCGCCTCTTCTCAAGCTGCTTCAGGTGAGTATCAATCAGCAAAGTCAGCTCGAGAACCGAGAGAAACTCTCCCAGATGGTGCAAAAACTAAAAGAGAACGCCTTCTCATTTCCGACCACTCTCAGTGCACGGTTGGTTGAAACGCCTATCTCTGTGCGTGATCTACTGGCTCTCGATGAGGGACAGGTGATTAAGCTGGAACACCGGATTGCTGATCCTGTGGTGGTGACGGTCAATAACCTTCAAAAAATGCACGGACAGATCGTCCGATCGAGCGACCGCAGAGCAGTAAAAGTTCTGTAAGGAGACTCCAATGGAAAGCAAAGATACTCAATCTCGAAAACCAGAAGACCTGGCGGCGAATGTATCAAGAGGGCCGCAACCGAAAATCACGGAAAAATCTAACCCGGGGGGCCAGAATCTGAATCGAATTCTCGATATCGAATTACCGGTAACGGTCCATTTTGGCTCTATTCGGAAACCTCTGGTGGAGGTTCTGAAACTGGGCCCAGGTAGCCTTCTTGAACTGGACAGATTGGCTACTGATCCTGTCATTCTGAAAGTCAATGACAGAGTTTTCGCCCGCGGGCAGGTAGTCGACGTCGATGGCTATTACGGAGTCAAAATTACCGAGATTGTTTCAGCCCAAGAACGAATCACTTCGCTGGGAGACTACTGATGACATTTGAACCACAACTGATCGACCCGTTCGTGGAGTTAATCTGGCGGGGCGTTGGAACAGCCACGCTTATTTTGATCGTTGTTCTCGTACGGCGTCAGAGGCAGATAAAGAAGGTTCTTGATGACCTGGATCGCCGGAGTCGTGTTCTTTCGCGGCTCGAGAGCGAGCTCCGCGAACTGAAAACATCTCAGACGACAGCGCCGATGAAAGCGGATTCCAGTTTGCCGCAATCCACAACCGAGCTTCCCCCGGGCTCGAGCCTGGAGAAGAAACATCGGGTTATCTCCCTGGCTCAAAGAGGACTCGACCCTGAGGACATCGCGCGTCAGCTGAACATCTACCGTGGCGAAGCAGAGCTCGTCTTGAGTTTGAGTCGATACTTCAAGCAAGGCTCTCAGGAGACCCAGGATGCAACGGTTCAGTAGTGCAAATGTTGCCCTTCTGGCGGGCAGGATTTGCCCGGCATGGCACTCCCGCCACCAAGTGGGGGCGACTGAATCGGCTGGTGGTTTCGGCGGCAAGCCCACAAACACAGAGCTTGAGAGGAATCACAGAGTCCTCCCTCCGGTTTGCTGGTTGGCTTCCCAGAATTGGAATCGAATTTGCGTCTGAAAGGACGAACAGATGAGTCACGCAATTTATATGGCATACAGCGGACTGAGGAGCCGTGCGCAGGCACTGGAGATCCTGACGAATAATCTGGCCAACGCACGCTCGACGGCCTTTAAGGGAGAAGGTACCTACTTCCAGGTGATGGAGCGTCTTGAGCGTCCTCAAATGGATGCACTCGAACAGGCGATCAACGGTCCTTCGGTGGAGGCACGTGGGAGGACAAACTTTCGCCAGGGAACGCCCGAGAAGACCGGTAATCCTCTTGATTTAGCCATCTCGGGAGACGGCTTCTTTGTCGTAATGAGCGAAAGGGGTGTTCGTTACACCCGAAACGGCGCCTTCCAGCTGAAGGAGGACGGACAGCTGGTGAACGCCTTTGGACACGCCGTGCTAAGCGACCAGAAAGGCCCTGGTGGGGAGCCTCGTCCTGTGGTTGTGCCTCCCGGTGAGATTCACATCTCACCTAACGGACAGGTGTCTGTCGACGGGATCGCCTCGGCAACGTTGAAGGTAGTCAGCTTTGGCGACCCCCACAAGCTTCTTCGGGAAGGTTCCTCACTCTTTGCGGCTCCTGACGGCGTGAATGAGGTTCCGCCGGCCAGGACCGAAATATTGCAGGGCTACCTTGAAGGATCGAATGTAGATCCGCTCACCTCCGTGACCGGCATGATCCAGCTGATGCGAAGCTTCGAGATGCTCACACAGACCATCCGATCGTTGACCAGGGAAGTGGATCAAAGGGTCATTAACGAAGTAGGTAAGGTTTAAGGAAGCAAGTTATTCAGATTAAGGAGAAAACGCATGTTAAGAGCACTACACAGCGCCGCCAGTGGAATGGAAGCGCTCCAGTTGAATATGGACAACATTGCGCACAACCTGGCGAATGTTAACACCACCGGGTTCAAACAGAGGCGGACACAGTTTCAGGACCTGCTCTACCAGAACCTGGTTGCGCCCGGGAGTAATGCCTCCACCTCAACCGAAGTACCCACCGGACTTCAGATCGGTCTAGGGACCCGTGCGGTTTCCAATGAGATCCTCTTCTTACAGGGCGACTATATGGAAACGGGAAACGAGCTTGACCTGGTCGTCGAAGGGCGGGGCTTCTTTCAAGTCCGGCTTCCCGATGGACAGATCGCCTACAGCAGGAGCGGAGCATTTCATCTGGATCGTGACGGCAACATCGTGACGGCAGCCGGAGACCCTGTGGAGCCCCAGATCAATATCCCCCGAGAGGCAACTAAAATCAGCATCGCCGCGGATGGAACCGTTTCCGTCAATCTTCCCGGCCAGCCCAATGCTCAACAGGTGGGCCGGTTTGATCTGGCCACCTTCAGCAATCCCGCTGGCCTCAACAGTATTGGTAAGAACCTTTTTCTTCCGACCGCCTCAAGCGGAGACCCGGTGACCAGTACCGCGGGAGAGAATGGGACTGGAACGCTTCTTCAAGGGTTTCTTGAGCAGTCGAACGTTAATATCGTTAAAGAAATGATAAATTTGATTATCAGCCAACGAGCCTACGAGTCCAACTCGAGAGTCGTTCGGACGGCCGACCAGATGTATCAAGAAGTCAACAACATGGTGAGGTAATCTCAACGTGAAACAGTTCACTCTCCTCTACTACCTGATTCTTAGCGCCTTTCTGCCCGCCATTCTGCTGGGAAGCTCGGTCGAGATCCCGGATCAGGTGTCGGTTGCGAAGGACAGGCTTCTGCTCGGAGATATTGCCCGCATCAACGGAGATCCGGATGCTCTCAGTGAAGTGTCGTTGGGGTATGCACCTTATCCGGGTCATCACCGCTGGCTGACTCGCAGCGACGTGGAGCACGCCTTAAGTCGGGCGGGTCTAAAGAATGTGCGGATCTCGATG
>DATGOF010000095.1:0-4158 GCA_035306285.1 Acidobacteriota bacterium
TGGATCATCCCGGGCCAAAAACCTTCCTGGAAACCTTGCCGAAAATTCCTGACTCGACGCATCTCCTCTCCCGCCCAACCTCGGTCGAATCGTCTCCAATACAGGGCAAGGTGATCCTCAGAAAAATCGTTCATTTCCAGGCCCTCGAAAATAGTCTGGCCGGCGAGAATCCCAGACTGGACTGCCAGGTGGATTCCTTTCAAGCGCTGCGAATTGAGCAACCCGGCAGAATCTCCGATAATCAACAGGCCATCCGAGTAGGTCTTCGGAATTGAATAGTATCCTCCTTCCGGAATCACCCTGGCGCCATAGGAGATCACTTCTCCTCCCTCGAGCTTTTCGCGAATCAGCGGATGAAGCTTCAGCTTCTGCAACATCCTGTGACTGTCGATCTCAGGATCCCTGTAATCCAGACCCAGTACCAGGCCCAGATGAACTCGGTTCTCCTTCATGGCATAGAGGAAACCTCCTCCAAACTCTTCGCTGCGAAGCGGATATCCAAGCGTATGTATGACCAGACCGGGAGGGACAGGCTTTTTAACTTTCCAGAGTTCCTTAACGCCAATGGAATAGACCTGAGGTTGAGCCTCTCTTGCCAGGTTGAGCCGGCGAATAGCCTGCCCCGTGAGGGTCCCTTGAGGCCCTTCTCCCAGTACCGTCACGCGGGCTCGAACTTCCATTCCCGGCTCGTAGTTTTCGCGACCCCTTCCACGACGGTCTCTTCCCTGATCGCCTAACCGCGCTCCGATCACGCGATCTCCATCGAAAAGCAATTGAACGGCGGGAAACCCCGGGTAAATTTCAACGCCACGCTCCATACAAAGCTCAGCCAGCCAGCGAACCAAATCTCCCAGCGCCGCCACATAGTTTCCATGATTCCGAAGGGGTGGCGGTACAAGGGGGCTCTTAAGACTGCGGTTTTTGGTCAAATAGTAAACCGCCTCAGAAGTCACTGGAGAATCATAAGGAGGCGTCGGTACATCAAGTCCTGAAATCAGCGCATTTATCGGGCGCGGGTCGACGACAGCCCCACTCAGTATATGGCCACCAATCTCTTGAGATTTTTCAACAACAAGAATAGTCGGCTTCTCAACAGGCCCCCTTCCGCTGGATGCAGCGGCTTCCAGCAACCTGGAGAGATAGAAAGCGGTACTCAGGGAAGCGATCCCTGCACCGACGATTAGAACGTCAACATCTAATCTTTCCCTCTCGAATAACCGGGTCATTTCATCTGCGCTTCAAGTCACGTTATGTAGAGACGGCCTCGCAGACCCGCGAGACTAGCAGCGGCGGCCAACATCAGATTGCTCGATGTGCTCGGCAGACGCCAGGCCGATTCCGATCTCCCTAACCGCCAGTCCGATCTCCCTTGCATTAAAGATAGCCATTTTGACCCGTTCATGGAACAAAAACGCACCCTTCTAGGCCCAGATCCCAAGATTTCTATGCCGAAGAGAGACAGAGCGGCCGTTTTTCCTTCGATTTCTGCGACTGGAGTCACAGCCGGATACCAGCAATCAATTCCGGTGCCTACCCGAGTTTCTTCTTCGTTCCAGCGCAATGGTTTTCACCCCAGAGGACGCAGGGACAGACTTGCGCCGGTGCTCAACACAGCGCTCGTATGACCCTCCGACTACTTCCCTTCCTCACAGGAGCCTTAGAAATGACTGAAGATCGTCCGGCTCGTTCCGATAAGAATTCAGAGAAATGAAATCGCCGGCTGGAAGCCTCCGATTTTTTGAAACCTTGTCGCGGCGATCCCTGTCTATAAGGATGGAGATGAAAATCTCATCAGTTTTGCCCACGGGCAGAAAGGGATACGAATGAGGACAAAGCGAGTTTGCGATAGAAGACTTTTATCCGACTTCCTGACGGAGCGATTGGAAGAAGAAGAACTGCTGGATTTTCTTTTCCACCTAGACGAGTGCCCCCGTTGCTGGGAAGAAGTGTACTCCGCCAAGAAAGCCGCACACCCACACTACTACAAGACAAAGACCAAGAAGACGCGGATATCTGAAAGGGAGCTAGCTCGTCTAAACCGCAGCAACACGCCTGACGACGAGATCTTCGAGGTCGCCTGATGCTTTTCCCGGCTCGTATATAATGACCGGGGCATGGCGATTCTGCTTTCAATCGGTACTCTCTGGAAAAGAGAGCTCATCCTTTTCTTTCGTCAAAAGGGACGGGTCATCGGAGCTCTGGGTACACCCCTGATTTTCTGGCTTGTGATCGGATCGGGGTTGGGGTCCTCCTTTCACCTCCCCGGAGCTCCCGACGTCGATTACCTGGAATATTTCTTTCCGGGAACGGTCCTGCTGATCATCCTTTTTACTGCAATCTTCTCGAGCCTTTCTGTTATCGAAGACCGCAAGGAAGGATTCCTGCTCTCCGTGTTAGTCGCACCGGTTCATCGAATTGCAATCGCCCTGGGAAAAATTTTCGGATGTGCGACTCTGGCCTTTCTACAAGGCTTCCTTCTGATCTTGATGGCGCCAATCGTTGGAATCCATCTTTCCTGGGTCCAACTCCTGATGGTGGCAGGCTTGCTCCTGTTGATCAGTCTGTGTATGGCCGGATTGGGATTTGCCACAGCCTGGGCTACTGAATCCGTTCAAGGCTATCACTCAATTATGAATGTCTTGCTGCTACCGATGTGGCTGCTTTCGGGAGCCGTGTTCCCAATGTCGGGAGCCTTCAGCTGGATTCGCTGGACGATGCTGGTGAATCCACTCACTTATGCCTTTGTAACCCTTCAACATTCCCTGGGCTCCCAGCTGGTGACTGCAGACGGGTTGCCTTCTTTTTCGATATCACTGCTGATCACTTTCGTATTCGGCACTGTTGTGTTCGCCGTTTCCTTCTATCTGGTTCAAAAAGGCAAAGTGAAAGGACTGTCGTAGAGGCGAGATGGAAATCTCTGATCTGCCCACAGTCAATGCTTTGTTGAATTCGACCAGTGCAATCTTGATTGTGGCGGGTTATATCTTCGTTCGAAGGGGCGAAATCAAACGCCATAAAACCTGTATGCTTGCTGCCGTTGCCACGTCAGCTCTTTTCCTGATCTCCTATTTGATCTACCACTACTATGCTGGTTCCAGGTCCTTTGCTGGAGTTGGCTGGAGCCGGACGATCTACCTGGTCATTTTGATCTCTCACAGCATTCTTGCTGCAGCAGTCTTACCGCTGGTCCTGGTCACCGTCGTTCGGGCCTTGCGAGCGGATTACGATGCCCACCGGAAAATTGCCCGCTGGACTTTTCCTGTCTGGCTGTATGTTTCTGTAACCGGTGTGCTCGTCTATCTGATGCTGTATCACTGGACCTGAGTAGATGACCGGACCTGCCCCCCCAGGCTGAGCTATCAATAGTTGACAGACGGGCGGCAAATTTTTACTATTCTAGGTGAAGAAAAGGTGAATATATGGACTGGAAAAATTCAGCTCTCCCTGAAACCACTCTTCCCACTCCTGACCTCCATAAAGGCCTGTTCCCTCCTCTCAGCACCGGCCTGCAGACTCTCGACGATTTAATTCAAGGCGGCATTCCCAGAGGTAAGATCAGCGAGATTAATGGAGATTTATCCAGTGGGAGAACCAGCTTGATTTTCTCAATTATGAAGCAGGCGACTCAAAAGGAGGAAGTCGTCGCTTATGTTGATGCCTTTGATTCTCTGGATCCTTATCTGGCCAGAAAAGCAGGAATCGAACTCTCTCAACTCCTGTGGGTCCGCTGCCGATTAAACTCTAAGATAGGCTCCGTTCAGCTGGCTCTCAAGGCTGCTGATATTCTCTGTCAGGGTGGAGGTATAGGAGTGGTTGTTCTCGATCTTTCTTCAGTGGCCTCCCCCGCTCCATATTCTATTCCTTCTGCCCAGTGGTTTCGTTTGCAAAGAGCCATTTCGGGAACGAAGACCACCGTTATCATCCTCTCCTCCGGACCCTCCCCCAGCGGAGCTTCCGGACTAGCTCTTTCTCTCAGTCGAGTACAGAGTAAATGGGGTTCTACTTCAAAAACTCTGGAAACCTCTAAAGATTGGACCAGTAACAGAAAAGGGCGGTCGGCGCGTCGGCAGGCCGTTTTCCAGGGCATACAGAGCCAGCTCATAATTTCCCGGGGAAATTATCATGGCCGTGTTACGCTATATAGCTATTTTCAGCCCT
>DATGOF010000096.1:0-9478 GCA_035306285.1 Acidobacteriota bacterium
AGAAGAGACATTCGGGTGCCCCTGCATCGCGGGATATGGGATGACAGAGACTTCTCCCGTGCTTTCCCTCTCGAACTCACGGTCGGACCGGTCTCTTTCAAGTTCGGAGAGGTACAGAGTCCAGGCCATGACTGGTCGTCCGATACCGGGTGTCGAGGTTCAGATTGTCGATGAACAGGATCAGTTCCTCCCCTGGGACGGCAAGGCCGTTGGCGAGATCGTGGTACGTGCAGACGGTGTAATGAAGGGCTACTGGAATCAACCCGCCGAGACAGCACACCTGAAGCGCAATGGCTGGTTCCATACGGGTGACATGGCCACCATTGACCCGGATGGCTACCTTTTGATTGTCGACAGAAAGAAGGACATCATCATTAGTGGAGGAGAGAACATTTCTAGCCTGGAGATCGAAAAGACATTGATGTCCCATGCTGCTGTTCTCGAATGCGCTGTCATTCCTGTTCCAGATGAGGTTTGGGGCGAAGCCCCACTCGGTCTGGTTGTTTTGAAGAAAGGACAGAAGGCTTGTCCGGAAGAATTGATCAAGTTCTGCCGATCACGCCTCGCCCATTTCAAATGTCCGAACCGAATCGAATTTCTCGAGTCACTCCCGAAGGGAGGTACGGGAAAGATTCTTAAGCACGAACTCCGCCAGCTTTACAGGAACGCCTGAACTGGAAAATTCCCTGAGTATCTGAAGCCTATCCGGCACACGGATCCATATCCGTATAACGAGCTTTATGGAAAACACTCTTATTGGTATCGTCACTGTACTCGTTCTCGGGATTAGCGCTCAGTGGCTGGCATGGCGGCTACAGCTACCATCCATTCTCCTGCTACTATCGTTCGGATTTGCAGCAGGACCACTCACAGGAATCGTGGATCCAAACAGCCTGTTTGGTCCGTTGCTCATCCCCTTCGTGTCGCTCTCTGTCGCGATTATCCTCTTCGAAGGAGGTTTGAGCCTAAACTTGAGGGACCTGCCCCATGTAGGTGGCGTGATCCGCAACCTGGTCACCATCGGCGTGTTCGTCAATTTGATTGCGGGATTGTTGGCGGCGTACTACTTCCTCGGACTTAGCCTCCAACTCTCTATATTATTGGGTGCAATTCTGACGGTGACCGGTCCTACCGTAATTCTTCCGCTGCTTCGCCACATTCGGCCTTTCGGGCAGGTCGGTCCTGTTCTCCGATGGGAAGGCATCGTGATCGACCCGATCGGTGCCATGCTCGCGGTTCTGGTCTTCGATGCCATTTTGGCAAGTGGCCTCCAGGCCACGACGGGAGTGATCCTTTCCGTTGTTCTCATGACGGCGGTCACCGGCGGATTGATCGGGGTTATTGGCGCCGGTCTCATTGTCTTATTGATGCGTCAATTTTGGATCCCCGATTATCTCGAAAACTCTGTAGTGCTGATGATCGTAGTGAGCGGATTTGCTCTTTCCAATCAATTACAAGACGAGTCCGGACTTCTTGCGGTTACTGTCATGGGGATTACGCTGGCAAATCAGAACTTCGTCTCGGTGCGTCACATCGCGGAATTCAAGGAGAATCTCCAGCTTCTTCTGCTCGGAGTTCTTTTCATTCTGCTCTCCGCCAGGCTCGAGATCGAAGATCTGCATCAGCTTCCGGTGACAGGCACGCTGGCGTTTTTTGCGGTAATGGTTTTGATAGGTCGGCCCCTGGGCGTGTGGCTCTCGACACTGGGGTCATCTTTATCGTGGCAGGAGAGGCTCTTCATCGGATGGATGGCTCCTCGGGGAATCGTAGCGGCCGCCGTATCCGCGATTTTTGCCATTCGACTCTCAGAATCAGGATTCCAGGAAGCCGGACTGTTGGTCCCGATTACGTTCGTCGTGATTATCGGGACCATTATTGTCTACGGTCTGTCGAGTGCTCCTCTGGCACGCTGGCTCGGTATTGCTCAACCGAATCCACAGGGGGTTTTGATCGCTGGAGCTCACTCGTGGGCGCGCGACATTGCGGCTGAGTTGCAGAAGCTGGGATTCAAAGTCGTCGTTGTGGACTCCAACTGGAGAAACATCTCCAAAGCCCGTATGGCTGGCTTGACCACCTTCTACGGTAATGTCCTCTCCAAACGAGTCCTTGATGAGCTCAATCTGGACGGAATCGGTAAGTTCCTGGCCCTGACCTCCAACAATGAAGTCAATTCTCTGGCCTGTCTTCACTTTTCAGAAGTCTTCGGTCGATACGAAGTCTACCAACTTCCTTTCGAAGAAGACGACGAGCATCATGAGGGTGAGCCGCCCTCTGACCATCTCAGAGGACGGATTTTATTCGGTTCGACAATGACGTTCCGCAAACTCCAGGCGGCATTTGCCTCAGGCGCTCGCCTGACAACGACTCGACTTACGAAAGCATTCGACATCCAGCGCTTTCAGGCAAATCGGAATGGACTCACCGTCCCCCTTTTTCTCGTCACAGAAGAGCGACAGCTGACACCTTTCACCATTGAAAAGTCACCGGAGCCGAAGCCCGGTCAGAAGATCATCAGCCTGGTCGGTGTCGAAGAAGTAGAGTCCAAAAAGCCAGAGACACCACGCCCCAAGTCGTTTGTCAGTAACCTTCCTGCCTAAGGAGCCTTTGCGTTTGCTGAACGGCTGTGTTTCAGGTTGAAGGAAGTGCTTTGCGGACCGTTGCAACGACGAGATCCGGACTGGCCGGTTTCGATAATAAAGTGATCGGTCCGTACTGCATTGCTCGCTCCATCAACGTGCTTTCAGGATACGCGGTCAGGATAATGACCGGAACATCTTCTTTTTGTTCACGTATATGTCTGAGTACTTCCGGACCATCCATTCCCGGCATTTTTAGATCCAGGATGATGATGTCCGGTCCTCCGTCTTGAAGCTTTGCCAATGCTTCTTCACCACTCGCCACCGTTTCGACCCGAAACTCTTCCCTTTCCAGCGCGCGCTTTAATACGGTTCGAACTGCCTCTTCATCGTCAATCACCAGCACGTTCCGGCGAGTCTGGCGCAGTTCCTGAGAAGAAGCCCACCGGTCGAGAGAACTGCGCTTGAAGCGCCACGAGCCCCCCACCTTAAAGGCCGGAATCTCGCTGTCTCGAGCCAGGCGCCTCACCGTCTGTTCGTTGATCTTCAGATACTGAGCTGCCTCTCTAGCATCTAACACGTCGCTGTCAGGTAGTTGATTAGCCATCTAATCCCCCCGTTTTTTATCCCCTGTTACCCGCCTCATATTTTGATGGAAAGAATCTGAAACCCAATTTAGCCTATACGACTGCCTAATTCGACAAATCATGCCATAAAACAACATTCTGTTCGACAAAAGGACGTTCTGGAAATGAATTTCTGCTAAGTGTTCCAGACCGGGCCCCATCCTGCCTGGTGCAGACTTGTCGACTAATCGAACTAAAAAACTGCCCCTGGAGGACAATTTGCAAACGCCTCCAGGCTAGCTCAATAACAGAGCCATTCTATTATAATCCGATTTTTCCTACCGACTCGCAACAGAAGAATCGGTCGAATTGGAAAAAATCTCCTTCTTCTCCAACTTCAAATAAGGAAGAATGGCCGTTACCAATTCGCGGAACTGCTCGGGTAGCAGTGCCTGAAAGCCGTCTGAAAGAGCTGTCTCAGGATGAGGATGAACCTCGACCATCAGTCCATCTGCTCCGGCTGCGATGGCCGCCTTTGCCATCGGCAGGATCAAGCTTCGAACGCCGGTCCCGTGAGTCGGATCAACAATCACGGGTAGGTGAGACCATTGTTTAATCAGTGCCACTGCTGACAAATCAAGTGTGTTTCGGGTCGAATCTTCAAAGGTCCGAATACCGCGTTCGCACAGGATCACCTGGGAGTTTCCACTGCTCAGAATGTATTCTGCACACATTAATGCTTCATTAACGGTGCACATCATTCCTCTCTTAAGCAATACGGGACGACTCGCCCGCCCGACCCTCTTCAGCAAGGAGAAATTTTGCATGTTCCTCGCCCCCACTTGGAGGACATCGGCATATTCGGCCACCAGGTCAACTTCTTCAGGGGACAACACCTCGGTCACAATCGGAAGTCCTGTCACTTCTCGAGCCCTCGCCAGCAGCTTCAGACCTTCTTCTTCAAGGCCCTGAAAACTATACGGGGACGTTCGTGGTTTGTAGGCTCCACCTCGCAGCATATTGGCTCCCGCTTCTTTCACAGAGCGAGCTGCAGCCAAAATCTGCTCCTCACTTTCAACCGAACAAGGTCCTGCGATCAAGGCAAATCCGCCTCGTCCAATACGAACGTTTCCGACCTCAACCACGCTCGGCTGAGGGCTGATCTCGCGCGAAGCGAGCTTGAACGGCTTGAGGATCGGAATGACTTTCTCCACTCCTTCCAAAAGCGTCAGGCCTTCGAGCACATGCTTGCCTCGCTCATCCCCTATCGCCCCGATGACAGTTCGCTCGACTCCCTCGATAGGATGCGGGACGTAGCCGAGCTCTCGAATCCGATTGATCGCATTGTCAATCTGCTCTCTGGTGGCACGAGCTTCCATTACAATGATCATCGATTTTCCTCAATTTTGGAGTATAGCACGGTGCTTGGAAATTCCTACTCGTTGCATTCTCCCGGTTTGCCCCGCTCGTGATGAAGCCGCGCGCACATCGCCGTTCATTGCGTTATCGCCCTTCCTCGTTGTACTTTGTTCGCAGGGTCAGGTGAGGAGGAGGCGAGAATGAGTCGGACGAGCGTTTTCTTATTGGTGCTCCTGGTTCTGGTAATCGGCCTCGTGGCGGGGGTCTTTTCTCTCTATACCAAGAACAGTTCACTAGAAACGGAACTTGATCGAATAAACGAGCGTCTGGAAGAGACTGAACAACAGCTGAGAGAAGCTCGATTTCAGGTGAGACTGGGAGAACTCCGCGACCTTTCAGCCCGGCTCTACTGGCAGGTGAATCGAAACAACTTCGATACCGCCGGTGAAATCTCGACTCGCTATTTTGACGCTTTGCGGAGGCTTTCCGACTCTGTTCCGGGAAGCGAACTGGCGAGTTCACTGGAAGAACTGCTTGCAAGGCGCGATGAAGTTACGGCTCGCCTAGCTCGAGCCGATTCGGGAGTAGGGAGCATGATCGAACAGATCTTCGTCCAAACCCACAACGCTACAGCGGAGGCGCAACTTCCAGCAGAGGCAGCGGAACGGTAACCACTCACGGAATTAGATTGGAGTTAATCCTGTGAAAGACTCGCTGATCGATACATTGACAGAGCAAAACCATACCAAGATTGTCTTTCTGATCTTGGACGGAGTTGGTGGTCTTCATCTCGGTGACGGCACGCAAACCGAACTCGAAACGGCACGAACACCCAATTTGGATAGCCTGGCCAGAAGGTCCTCTAATGGCTTGATTATTCCCGTCGCGCCCGGGGTTACGCCTGGAAGCGGCCCCGCCCATTTTGCACTCTTTGGATATGACCCGGTGGAAGCCAACATTGGCCGTGGCGTACTCGAGGCTGCCGGCATCGGTTTTCAGTTGACCGACAGAGACGTAGCGGTTCGTGGCAACTTCGCAACCGTTGACTCCCAAGGGCGGATTACCGATCGTCGCGCCGGCCGTATTTCCACCGAGGAGAACAAGCGTATTTGCGAAAAACTGAGACGCGAGATCAACATCGATGAAGGAGAGCTTTTCATTGAACCTGTGAAGGAGCACCGCGTTCTGTTAGTTCTTCGCGGTGACGGGCTGGGCGGAGCAGTAAGCGACACTGATCCTCAGGCGACAAGTGTACAACCGCTCGAACCACAGGCTCAAGATCCGGCTTCTCAAAAGACAGCGCAGATCATGAAACATTTTCTGGACCAGGTCAGGAAAGTTCTGGCTGACGAGCCTCAGGCCAACATGATCACGCTGCGTGGCTTCGCAAAGCATCAGCCATATCCGACAATGCAGGAGCGCTATGGGCTCCGCTCACTCTGTATAGCCAACTATCCCATGTACAGAGGTGTGGCATTTCTGGTTGGAATGGATATTCATCCCGTAACACCCGACGCTTCTTCCCAGCTTGATGCTCTGGAAAAAAACTTTACGAATTATGACTTTCACTTCGTCCATTTAAAGTCAACCGACAAGGCAGGAGAAGACGGAGACTTCAATGCCAAGGTACGTGCCATTGAAGAAATCGATGGCCTCCTGCCGCGGGTAACGGCGCTCCAGCCTGACGTCCTGGTGGTGACCGGTGATCACTCAACACCCTCTGCGCTTCGGAGCCACAGCTGGCATCCTGTTCCGGTACTGCTTTATTCCAAGTATTCGAGGCTGGATGAAGCCACTCGGTTGACAGAAAAAGAGTGTCTGAAAGGGGCCCTCGGCCAGTTCTCGTCAAAGGACTTGATGGCCCTGGCGCTGGCTCACAGCCTCAGGTTGAAGAAATTCGGTGCTTAGCGATCCAGAGATGGACCGTTGGCCCTCACTCGGATCGGACAAAGGTGACGAGCAAAGTGACCTCGGTGGCGACAACCTGGTTGTTGGAAACCGCTGGAAGAAAGGTCCAGGAGTTTCTCACAGTTTCCACGGCCATTCGATCAAGGGTCGGCTCCACCCCGTTTACTACTTCGAAATTGCTCGTTCCTCCCACTTGACTTACGAACAGGCGCACGCGGACTTGAACCGGTTCAGGCAGGTGCTCGAAGTCTCCTGGAAGCCGGGGAGGTGGGCTGGAAAGAATCTGAGGCGCCAGCAGGTTGTCATCCGGAAAGAACTTTTCCAGCTCTGCAGCTTCCGGGGTGCCCGTGAACAACATTTCTCCGAATCCGCGATCAAATCCAACTCTCTGTAGCGCCAATTTGCGGTCAGGATCGCCGAGCTCGAGTCGGGCCACTCGCGACGCGAAAAGGTCAAATTCCTTTTCGCTGACCGGCGCCATGTCTAGAATTCGACTGCTGATTTGTAACAGTGCCCTGGAAGGTTCAGCTTGAAACGTGAACTGTCCCCGCACGAGAAATCCCTTGAACTCACCGGGCTTGATCAGTTCCGTGACACCGTACTTCACGGTCGGATCTTTCGACTCTTCGAACTCGTAGACCTGAGCCCTGTAAACACGACCGTCCCTGTCAAGCAACACAACCATCGGAGCCGTGAAAACTTCATAAGAGGAGCCCAGGTTAATGTAATTCAGAATCAAACTAGTGTTGTCGATCAGCTCGACTGTGGCGATGCGCTGGTCCGACAGATATACATATCGAGTTGATTGACCCCATGCGCTGCCTGCATTGCAGACAAGAAAAAGCAATGCCGGCAAAGCAAACCATAGTCTTGGCAATAGACTTTCTCGAAATCCTGTCACCGGTGAATATCCTTTCCAGTGTGACATAAGTTGATACATATCCTGCCATAACCCGGCATTGTTCAGTCGGGTGGGACCGCCTCCTGGCATGTTTCCTAGCATGTCCGGAGCAACCTGAACCCGTTATTTGGATCTTACGTCTTAAGAAGTAGGTAACAGGGAGTCAAGGTGACGCAAGGGACAGTCAGCAGATTACTCGTTCTCATCTTGCTTATACTTTCATCCGGCATCGGGCTGGGTGCAAATCCGGCAGAGCGAAACGAAGAACGGCGCTTTCCCATAGACTCAGGCGACACGCTGGTCATCGAGAATGACTATGGAAGAGTTCGAATAGAGGGAAATAATCGAACGGAACTTCATATTACAGCTCGCACAATTGCCGGTGACGCCGCCCAGCTTGACTCAGTAACTCTCGTCATGGCCCGTGCGGGAAATAAGATTTTCATTCGCAGCTATTTTCACGATTACCGCGCTGAATCCGTCTATCTTGAAATTTCAGCTCCCTCCTTCATGAACGTCCTCATCTGGGGAGCCAATCCTGCCGTCGAAATCACCGGAATGGAAGGATATGTTCGCGCTCAGTCTCTCACCGGCTTGATTACAGCGGAGAATCTCTACTCTTCTTCCTCTCTGGCCACCGAAACAGGGAGTATCCAGTACAGGAGTTCCATCCAACCAGGTGGTGATATCCGATTGGAGACACAGGAAGGCGATATTCAAACGATTGTCACGGAAGGTCTTAACTTCCGGAGCTGGCTACGTGCTGGTGAAAGACTCCTCTGGAACGACCAAGTTGAGCTGACTTCCGGTTCACTGGAGAAGCAGATCGGAATTGGAGGACCTCTACTCTATGCTGCCAGTGCCCAGGGCAATGTCACGCTCCATATCCAGCCCGATCTTCCCGCGCTTTCCCGCATTGACCCCGTTTTCGATGACTTGAAAGGTACAGATCGGTCAAGCACGCCGCCTGGCGAAGAGCCAACAATCTACACAAGCGGAGCCGAAGGCACAGGCTCCGAAGCACCTATTCAGCAGGAGGTCTCCAGCGACAGCGACCTGACCACTGAACCCTCCTCTTCACCGGTGGATGCCCCTGTCACTTCCGACAGCATCGGTAATGATGAAAGCACAGTCACCAATTCAGGTTATGCCCTTAGGGTCAATGTGGACTGGATTTACCTGAACGTCTCAGTGCGCGACAGTTACAACAACCGAGCAGTCGACAACTTGAGGCAAGAAGACTTCCGGGTCCTTGAAGACGGAGTCGAACAAAGGATTGATAAGTTCATTACAACGGAAGCTCCATTCAGCCTGCTCCTTCTATTGGACGTCAGCGGGAGTACCCAGGGACAGATGGACCTCATACAGGATGCTTCCATTGAATTCACCAGGCTCATGAAGCCGGCCGATCGAATTGCAATCGCTGCTTTCAACTCAGAATCCCGCCTACTTCAGGACTTTACCAATGATCGGCAGAGACTGGAGTCCACCCTCCGGACGATCCGCTCAGGAGGCGGTACAGCCTTTTACGATGCGATGGAGCGCTCGATTAACGAATACATGAACGGTGTTGAGGGGAGGAAGGCAATTGTCGTCTTCACTGACGGCATCGACAATCGTCTTACACACGACTACTCGAGTGGCTCCCGGACGAGCTATCCAGAACTTTTTCGCCAGATACAAGAGATCGATACTCTCATTTACACGATATTTGTTGATACGGAGTCCCGCTTTGGGCGCACGGCCAGTCGCTTTCCGGGCGGAACACTGGGAGAAATCCTAGGCGACATCATAAGAGGTGGTGGCGGCCAGCGCCGGCCTCAAGGACCCTGGGGAAGCGATCCTGCGTACGAGGAGGCTCGCCGACAGTTGGAGGAAATTGCCGAGCAGACCGGCGGAAGGATGTATTCGCCGACTCGCTTTGAGGATCTTGGGACCAGCTACGCTGAAATTGCACGTGACCTACGCACACAGTACACCCTTGGCTATCACTCCAGCAATCCGACCCCCGATGGAGAATGGAGGGCAGTGGAGGTGCAGATTCCCGGAAAACCAGAATACCTGGTACGAACACGCAAGGGCTACTATGCCCCTAGGAGGTGAGCTTTGGATTGAAGCCAGGGTTCTCTGAGAAGAGATCAGGAAACAGATTCAGAATTCATTGATAG
>DATGOF010000097.1:0-5834 GCA_035306285.1 Acidobacteriota bacterium
ATATTAGGGTTCAGCAAAAGTGTAAGCTGGCTTCCCCTTAGGCTTCCCATAGAACCCGCCTCGCCGCTCAAAGAAAATTGAAGAATGGCTTTGCTGTTGCGCCGCGTGAAGTCGACCGTCGGCTTGACTCTGTTTGCATCATAGTTCAGGTCGAGACTATAAAGGCGTGACGGATCCGAGGGACCGATGGTTATCTCTCCGGTAGCAAACTTGATGGACGCCTCGAAGGAGGTTTCTTCGCCCACATCTTCGGATTGAGAATAGTGAACGTACTCGGCTTCTTGCCAGGGCGCAATCGAGCACCCGGCAAGCAGTGCAATTCCTATTAACAGGGCTCCCCTGGCCATCCGAGTCAACCTCTTCTCCTCACTTCAATATCGGAAAACCTGGTGCTGATCGTGACCAGAGGCCCTCCGCTACCTATCACTTGCTCAACCCGCTTACTGATACTGGTTGTGGCACCAAAATCGGATCGGATCCTCCCTCCGTCTGCTTCAGCGATCAGGTGAAACTCTGATCTGGCCGGTAACGTAAGTCTGACGACACCATTCCGATTGCGAAGCTCGATTGCGTCGCGGGGAGGTTTGTTGGCAATCACTGTTATTGGCGCAAACTCGTTTTGGACTGAAAGGGGTCCACTGAATTTCTCGATCCGAACATCTTGTAAGGAGTTTCGGATTCGGATGCCGTTCTGAATATCGGTGAGACTTAAACGCGACCCTTTGCCTTCAAACTCGAGTCCACCCAAGATCTCTTTGCCGGTGAGCCTGCAATGCACACCTTGAATGTCGATTCTCCCGCTAACCGCGTTCAACGTGACTTCATTGTAGGAGCTATCCAGTCGGATCGATCCGCCAACCTTGTTCAAACGAACAGGCCTATGTGAAGCGCTGATGGAGACATCCGCTTGCAATCGTCCTGCCCTGATCTGACTCCCCGGAGCCCGGATGGAAACAGTACCTTTGACTTCCTCCACATCCACTGACCCAAAGTGATTCACGCCCAGGAAGGCTCCGCCGATCTGTCGAGCCCGAATTCCCGCATACTGGGTTCGCAAGTCGGCATTCCCGGACACTGCATTCACGGAAATCGAACCCCTCTCATTCATAACAACAAGGTTTCCCGTGATCTTCTGAGCCGTGACATCCTCATACCGATTTTCCACCTCAAAGTCACCAATCGCGTTCTCGATCTTGATTGCGCCGTATGCGTTTGAAACGAAGCCTCCTGCTTCGAGTCCGGACAGAGCCACGTTGCCGTAACGATTCGACACATTGACCTTCAAGGAAGCAGGCACCTGAAGTGAGAGGTGAGTATTCAATCGACTCCCCTTCTCACCCAGATCCAGGCGATTGGTTCGAATTTGTAACACAGAGCCCTTTCGTTCCTGAACCAGGGTGACCGAGTCCGCCAGTTTTTCGGCTTCTCCTCGTTCCTCACTCCGAATAGTCTTGGTCAGACGTACCTGGATAGAGTCCTCCTGCGATCCTGCGATGCGCACTTCTCCATACAGATTATTGACTTCGAGAGTCGCGGCCCCATCTATTTCAATCGTCTCTTCGCTGACAAATTCAAAGGACGGATGATCACCGAGAGCGACAGGAAAGTCGGCAAGAGCCGGCAAGTCGATTAATGGAAAATGGGCATCGGAAAGGCGATTGCACAGAAAACCGAAAGTCACGATAAAAACGACTCCGAAGACTTCAGCAGCCCTGACTGGCAGGTGGGTATTTAGCCGATAGAAGTCAACAACCTTCCCCAATCCATAGAGGATCAGAAGGACCGGCCAATACTGCCCGAAGAAAGAGATCGCCTCAAGATATCCCACCGTGTCCAACAAGAGAATTGTCCCCAGAAAGGACCAGAACAGTCCCCCCAGGAGACCTGCCTTGGAGCCTTCTTTTTCTAACCGTTCTCCATCCCAAGAAAAATGTCGGATCAACCGTACCGTGCCAAAGGCGACAAACAGCGACGGCAACACCAGCTTGAAGACGAAAGCCCAGTCCACCCGCAACCTGCCGAGATTCACCAGGAGCAACAGAGTACCGAGTGTAACCAGGCACAATCCTACAATCAGATTGCGGGAGCTTGATGACCTATTCATATCTTTGTTCTTCGGTTGCTTGAGGTCCAGACTCACGCATTGGAGCGGGCGGCGGTGTTGTCGACAATATCCGGTCGTGCCGATCCTTATCTCTCATGAAAATGAGATAAAGGCCCAAGCCTATTAAAATCAGAGGCCATCCAACTCGAAGGATGGAAGCAACTGAAAAAATTCCCAGATTCTCGAGGAGAAAAAGGACTCCCATGGCCACGAGAATACCGCCCCACAGTGGGAAATTGATCGTTTCCTGCGGGCTTCTGTAATCCGGGTCTTCCTGCAGCCGGCGTTCAATGACCTCAGCTGAGCGGTAAGCATCCATAATGGTGAACAGGTAGAAGACAAAAGCTGCAAACCCGAAGAACTCACCAACGCTGTCCGCCAGTGTTACCAGCCCCGCGAAAATCGCGAAGTGGACCACGGCTTTTGTATATTCACGGTTATAGACGGCTCCCAGCCCCATCACCAGCGCGCACAGGGCAGCCCGTGCCGGCGAGTGTTCCCGTCGCCCTGACTCGGGTCTATGTTGCCAAGAGCCTTGCTGCTGTTGCATCCCGTCGTTCATTGTTCTTCCTCTTCGCTTTCTTGATCTTGCTCGCTCTCGGAACTGGCCTGATCCTGCACTGACTCGTTGTAACTCCGGAACAACATTGTGACCAAATGATAATCGAGCCGTCCAAACAGATCTTCCTTTAGAAGGATAAGTTCTTCCGTCACCCCCTCCTTCCAGTTATTGAATTCCATCCACCGTTGATAAATCTGATTGGAGACACGATTCGCCTGTTCCACCAGCGTCGACGGTCCAAGGCGAGAAGAACTGAAAGCTGAAAATTCGGGGCTCACCACATTGGTTATTAACGAAAGAAAGACAAAAATGATAACCGTTGCGAAGGCAAAGCGACGGCTAAAAAACGGGTAAATGAAGGAAACGAGAACCTCGCGCCACGGATGAAAGTTATGACTACTGGATCCCGCCGTCTGATCTAGAATTCTACGAACGAGTGACTCCGAAACAGATAACTCAGGAAACTCTCGAAGCTGATTCCTCACCTCTGCCACCTGGTCAAACAGCCTAGAGCACTGGGAACAGAGCTTCCTATGCTGCTCCATATGAGAGGCGGTTCGGGGATCGACCTCGCCTTCCATGTATTCGCTGAGTAATGTTTCAAAGGCTGCGCAGGTCATTTTCCCGACGTCCTTTGCAACGCTCTTGCCAGTTCGATTCGCCCCCGGTTAATCCGCGACTTCACGGTCCCTTCCGGAATCCCTAGCATCTCCGCCATCTCCAGGTAGCTGAAACCTTCGATATCTCTGAGTATGACAGCTTCTCGAAGCTCGGGAGTCAGCTGATTCATTCCCCGCTGCAACAGTTCTGCTTTCTCACGCAAATGAACACTTTCGAAAGGGTTCAGAAGACCCGTCTCCTTATGGAGGTCCAGTGACTCTATCTCTTCCGTACCGGCTACCGACCTGTCCCGGCGGTGCGCCCGATAGTGATCAATTATTAAATTTCGACCAACTCTCATAATCCAATTGGTGAGCGACCCTGATTCCGGATTATAGGAGCTCAGATTCTGATATATCTTCAAAAAAGCGTCCTGGGTCAGCTCCTCGGCAACTGAATGATTTCCCGTATATCGATAGGCCATATTTAAGATTCTCCTGCTGTAAGTACGGACAAGGTGCTCCCAGGCCTGCCTGTCTCCTTTCAGGCAACGCTGGACGAGCTTCCCGTCTGATCCTTCCAACTGAGCATCCTCATCGTTTCCAATCCGGCGTCTGTAAACAACAAACGGAATTAGTTTCGAAAAAGTTCGATTGATCCCACGGAACGGTTCTATCTGGTTGATTGAAGGTGAAGACTGGGTTGCCACGGACTGTCCTGGCTCTCTAATCATCAATCATCACTTCTGCAGGAGCATATAAGGCAAACTATTAAGGCGAACTATGGTATCTAATCTGATATGCGCTGTCCTTATTGTGAAGAAAACCGCGACAGAGTAGTAGACTCGCGAGAAAGTCAGGGAGGCCGCATTATCCGGCGCAGGAGAGAGTGTCTACGATGCCGTAGGCGATTTACCAGCTACGAGCGGATCGAAGAAATTCCCTATATGGTTGTCAAGAAGGGTGGCAATCGGGAGCAGTTCGATCGGTCCAAGATCCTGTCGGGTCTCCTTAAAGCAGCAGAGAAGCGACCGGTCTCCCCGCAGCAATTAGAAGAGATCGTAGATTCTGTCGAACAGCTCCTGACAGAGAATGATAAGCGAGAAATAACCTCTGCCGAAATAGGGCGCAGGGTAATGGAGCATTTGAAGCATATTGATAAAGTAGCGTACGTGCGGTTTGCATCCGTATATCTGGAATTCAAAGATGTTCGCGAGTTCATGGATGAGATCAGCGATCTGGTGAAATAGATTTGAATCGCAAGAAGAGATCTGAATTCGATCTTATTCGGGAAATTCGATCCAGATCGCCGAGGCTGCCCTCTTCTATACTAAAGGGAATCGGCGATGATTGTGCCGTGATCGCCCCTTCCTTTGCCAGGAGCCTCCTTCTGAGTACTGATCTGCTCATTGAGGATATTCACTTCAGACGGCGCTGGACGTCTCCTTATTTTCTTGGGAAGAAATCTCTTCGGGTCAACTTGAGTGACCTGGCCGCCATGGGAGCACATCCCTATGTTGCCCTTCTCGGCCTGGTGCTCCCGGAGGATTGTTTGGATCATTTCTTTGAAGGCTTCCTGCGTGGATTTCTTGAAGAGTGTGCATCAAAAGACGCACCTCTGGTCGGTGGAGACCTTTCCCGGGGGGAGAAGATCTCAATTTCTGTTACCGTTTGTGGCACTGTCCGGAATGGGGAACCTCTGCTGCGATCAGGAGCCACGCCAGGGGATGAAATCTTTCTGATCGGTGAATCCGGGTTCTCGCGATCAGGTTTGGACTGGCTGGAGCGTACGGATCCTGACCTCAGCCGGGTAGAAACAGAAGCCAAGTTGAGAGAGCTAACGCCTTCTGACTGTATTTTTCATCGCGTGCGGATGCACCTCCTGCCCGAAATCCAGCTGGGAGCAGGTCAGTGGCTACAAGAACGAAACGCCGCTTCTGCGATGATCGATGTCAGCGACGGGCTGGCGGCCGATCTGTTGCATATACTGGAAGAAAGTAGTGTCAGCGCACTGTTGTATCGGGACCATTTGGACAGCTATGCAATGGAAAAGGCGATTTCATTAGACAAGGTTTTGAATAGCGGTGAAGACTATGCTTTGCTCTTCACAGCCTCCCCGAACCAGACGGTAAAGATACGTAACCACTATCCACGAAATCTGCCGGTTCCTCTATCGATCGGCCGAATTATAGAGGGCGATCCGGTCATCCTCTTGGGAGCCGGTGAAAAGTATGAACCTTACCGTCCGCTTGGGTACGATCACTTCCGGTGAATAACATTCGCAAGATCTTCCGTGCGCTCATTGGCATCAGCGACACTCCTGAGAGAACCGCACTTGCCTTCGCGATTGGGACCTTCATCGGCTTCTCACCACTCATTGGACTCCACACAATCCTGGGGATTGCAGTGGCTCTCCTGTTCCGTCTCAACCGGGTAGCGGTTCTGGTGGGAGTATGGACGAACGTCCCATGGATCACCGTTCCGTTTTATGGATTCGCGACATGGTTCGGGGTTCAACTGATGGGGCTGCCTCAGGGGGTGGAGTTACCGACCGTCGGTATCCGGCAGC
>DATGOF010000098.1:0-7797 GCA_035306285.1 Acidobacteriota bacterium
CGCACGCTCAAGAAGACGATCGTGTTCTATCCGACATTTCAGATTTTCATTGTTCCGATTCTGTTTATAGGTTTTGCGGGGATCATTGCCTTCCCGAACGTCCAGCCGGCTGACACAATCCTTCCCCATATCGTCACATCAATGAATTTACCGGCCCTCGCCGTCGGGCTCTTCTGCGCGGGTGCCCTTGCCGCCTCGATGTCGACGGGCGATGCCATTTTGCACGGAGCGGCTTCGATTCTCGTCAAAGACTTCGTCCGAGTCGTGAGCCCCAACTTTATGAGCGGGTCAAAGGAGACCACCTTGATTCGCTGGCTGGTCATAGCGATTGGTGCCGTCGCATACTATTTTGCCGTGATCTCCGAATGGTCGCTGGTGTACTTGCTCTTGCTGGGATACGGGGCAATCGCGCAACTCTTTCCCATGCTTATCGCATCACTCACCTGGCGTCGGTCAACGCCTGCGGGAGCCCTGGCCGGCCTCGGGACCGGTTGCCTGATCACGCTTATCTGGAATCTTTATCCACAACTTCAGTGGCAAGACATTCATCCCGGGATCTGGGGAATCGTCGGCAACGTACTGGTTCTGATTATCGTCTCTCTCGTCACCCGTCCCATGGATGCCGAGCACGTTAGCCAATTCATAGAAAAGGAATAGACATTCTTCGCTCGATGCCCCGTCTCACACGGAACACCTTTTCTTGCCGCTGCATTACCGCGAGCGCTTTCACAAGAAACCCCAGCTCTCGCTTCTGCCAGTGGGTCCTCGACGTTATGCTCGGGCCAGCACAGCGGCGGGCCATTCAGTTGCCAGTGCCTCATTGACATCGAGCGCAACTTTCAGCGCATCCACAGGGATCGATTCGTCAACGGTATGAGCAAGGCGGTCATCGCCGGGACCGAAACCAATGACCTGCATTCCTGCAGCTGCAAAGTGTCCGCCATCAGTGGCAAAACGCCAGACGGAATGCGGAACCTCCCGACCTAAGGTTGAGCTTACTATCTCCACGGCACTCTGGAAAAAGGGTTCGCTCGCCGAAACCGCAAAGGCAGGATTACTGGCGGGAATACTGACCGTTCGACCCGTGTATGTCTTACGTTCGAAAACTGGAATGGTGACATCTGCCTCTGCTCCCTCAATCAAAACTCTTCGAGCCAAGTCCAGAAGACACTTCTGAATCTGCCGGTCCGACTGTTGCGGTATATTTCTCCAATCGCATGTGAGCCACGCCTGGCCGGGAACGACGTTAGCACTCGTCTGGTCGGTTGCAATCAATGTGGGTGCCATCGAGCTCGGTCCGAGGACCTCATCCTCATCCATCACGAGTTCTTGAAGCCCTTCGATAAATCTGGCGACAACAAAGAGAGGATTTATTCCCCTTTCAGGAATGCTGGCATGAACGCTTCGCCCCCGCACATGAAGGACAAGTTCGACCCTGCCCCGATGACCTCTCCGTAACTCGTTTCGGCTTGGTTCCCCTACCACGACAAGAGGAGGACTTAGATGCGAGATCAGGTGCCGAGCCCCGACACCACCAATTTCCTCCTGGACAACCGCCGAAAGGTAAATATCTCCCTTTGGTTTATTCCCGCTCCGACAGACCCGAGCTAAGCCATGAACCTGTGCAGCCAGCGGTCCTTTTATGTCTACTGCCCCGCGACCCCAGACTCGCCCGTCGTGAACGACACCCTCAAAAGGAGGGTAAGGCCACAATCGTTGATCACCGACATCTACGTGGTCAAGGTGGGTGTTGAACATGACCGGAGGGGCGACTCCCTCGCCGTAGATTCGGCCTATCACATTGCCGACCTCGTCGCGATAGCACTCATCAAACCCGAGACGCGTCAACTCGACCTGGACAAGGTCTGCTATATATTTTTCTTCGCCCGGCAAACTGGGAGTCTGGATCAACTGTTGCAAGAATTTTACACAGGCTTCAAGATCGTCCATGGGAACCTCGTAGAGCGGAAAGGCGCTTCCGACCTGTTGCTTTTACTGAAAATGGAGATTTTCCAACGCCGAGGAGACCGTCGCAGCCGCGGCAGTAATGGAGGGTACTGTCTACTCCACCTCCTCCTTCAAGACGCGTTTGAGAACCTTTCCCATGGCGCTCTTGGGAAGCTCATCTACAAACTCGATCTTGCGCGGAATCTTGAACTTCGACAGCTTATCTCGGCAAAACTCCACGACTTCTGCTTTGGTCAGCATCGCACCCTCTTCGACCACAACGTAGGCCTTGACAACTTCTTCGCGGACCGAACTGGCTTCACCGACGACAGCTGCCTCAACAATCTTAGGATGCTGGTGCAGAACCTCCTCAACTTCCCTCGGGTAAACGTTCATCCCGGCGCTGATGATGACGTCCTTCTTTCTGTCGACTATCCTGAAGAAGCCTTCCTTGTCGCAGACCGCCATGTCTCCAGTAAATAGCCAATTGTCACGCAAGACATTTCGCGTCTCCTCAGGCATATTCCAATATCCCTTCATGACCTGCGGCCCTTTCAGTGCCAGCTCTCCGACTTCTCCGATCGGCAGTTCTTCACCCGTCGCCGGGTCTGCGATCTTGGCCTCAGTATCGGAAATAGGAACCCCAATTGTGCCGTTCTTGCGATGACCATGGGTCGGATTCACCAGGGCAACAGGAGAGCATTCGGTCAATCCATATCCTTCGACCAGCTTTCCTCCGGTTCTCTCCTCGAATCGTGCCTGTACCTCAGCCGGCAAAGCTGCGCCTCCGCTGATGCAGAGGCGGATCGACGAAACATCTTCCGGGGTCAGTTTTGGATATCGATTAATGGCGTTATACATCGAGGGAACACCACAGAAAATCGTGGGTCGGTACTTCTTGATGTTTTTAGCGACGTCTGCCAGCTCGAAACGCGGCAGCAGCAGCATGGTCGAGCGGGCGACGACACTCAAATGCATGCCGGTGGTCATTCCGTAGCTGTGAAAGAAAGGCAAGACACACAAGAGTACCTCCCTTCCCTCGTCAATGCTCCACAACCACGCCCTGGTTTGATAGGCATTGACAACCACATTCCGATGGGTCAGCTCTGCGCCCTTTGAAACACCGGTCGTTCCGCCAGTATAAAGGAGAATCGCCGTATCTGAAGGATCAACGACCGCCGCTTCACGTTCGGAAGCAGCACCTTTCATGAAACTCGAATAAGGGTAGACGCCGTCCTGGGGAGCGTTCTCTATCAGCGTCTTATTCTTGAATCTGTACAAGTAGTTGAGCGGAAACGGAAGAAAATCCGCCACGCTCATGACTACCACGGTACGAACCGAAGTATCCTTTCGAACCCTTTTCAGTTTTGGATAGAGCTGATCCAGGATAACTACTGTCTCTGCACCCGAATTGTTGAGTTGGTAAGACAGCTCCCGCTCCACATAGAGTGGATTGGTCGGAACCAGAACGGCACCCAGTCTGAGAACTGCAAAATGTGCAATCACATACCCGGGCATGTTCGGCAAGATTAGAGCGACCCGGTCTCCCTTAGCTACTCCTTTGGACGCCAGCGCAGAAGCGAACTGGTTTACTTGTGAATCGATTTTCCGGTAGGACGTCTTTGCTCCGAAAAAGATAGTGGCAGTCCCGTCCGGGTTATCTTTGACAGCGGCCTTAAACATCTCGTAAAGAGAGATGTTCGGGTAGTCTACTGAAAGGGGGACTTGTTCGTCGTAGAATCTCTGCCAGATCTTCTCCACGGTTTTACTCATTTTCTGCCTATTCTTGAGGTCAGTGAACTCAATTTCAACTGCTTTCTCTTCGGTAACCCGTTGGAATTCACGCTCCCAAAAAAGAAAGGCCGGCTTCCCGCGCCTTTGCTTGACCCGGCAGATCAATTTTTGACCTTTGCGTCTCTTCTACTGGGCTATACTGACGCTCATTCATGGCACTGCCTTTTTTTATCCTTACTTTGGTTGCATTGTTCTTGGTCGGCACTTTCCTTGTGTGGCTGGTCCGGCGGCTGCTGGGAAGAGAGGCACCGATCCGGCGACTTGCAAAGATCGCGGGAATCGGCTTGCTCGTCACACTTCCGCTTTTCCTCTTCCTCGTCTTACCCCTTGTTATCTCTTCCCTTCTTGCTTCGGCTTCGACTCGACCTCAGGATCGCTTGCTGACAGAAACTCCAGGGTCCTGCGGAGCTGCCTTCCGTGAGGCAACGTTTCAGACGGAAGATGGAGTCACAATTCGAGGCTGGTACTTGCCAGGTGCCGGTGATAAACCGACTTTCGTTATGGGCCACGGCCTGTTTCGCAATCGCATTGAAGTTCTCCGACTGGCCTGTCGTCTCAACTCGATCGGCTATCCCTCGCTTCTTTTCGACTTTCGAAGTCACGGACTGAGTGACAGGGACACTGTGACTCTGGGCTATCGCGAGAAACTAGACGTTCTCGCTGCCTGCGCTTATGCGTTGGAGCAGCAGCGCAACAAACTGGTCCTTTACGGCATATCTATGGGGGCTGTGTCCTGTTTGATGGCCGCACCGGAAGTTGAAGAGAAGTTGGCGGCCGTAGTCGCAGATAGTCCTTTTCTATCGCTGCGTGGGACAATTCGCCGTCACACATGGCTGGTGCTCTCGCTGCCCGCCTTTCCCTTTGTTGACATCTTCCTGTGGAACTTCACCCGTCTCGGCGACTTTTCCGAGACAGATCTTGACGCGGTCAGAGCAGCGGCAAAGCTTCGTGAAGTACCCGTCCTCTTGATCTACGGCGGACGTGATCGGCGAATGCCAGAGACGGTCGCACAGACGTTCTTTTCAGAAATAGATTCGCCTAGCAAGCTGGTTTTTTTCCCGGAAGCAGGTCACGGTCAGTCGTTTCGCTCCGATTCCGAACGGTACATCGAAGAAGTCGTCGGCTTCCTCAACAATCAGTCGATGAAGAAGGAATAAGGACTCAGGCGTCGTCGCCACCCTCATTCCCGCTTCGCAAGTCACTCCTTACGGTGACCGGGCCAGGAGTATCGATCGGCCTGACCTTCAACCTCCCGGATCGCTAAGGCTGAAGAATGGCCTCAGCCTGGCCCTCGACCAGTATTTGGACTTCACGAACCGCTTCAAATTGCCTGAGCGTCGAGTCGATCTGGGCCCGTATAGCGACCACTCGGCATGATCCAGCCACCCCTTCATCGAGAACGCGACTAAAATCTGCGCGCGCGATTCCCCCTTCGATACTGACACTTCTCAGCTGCACGCCGGGATTGATGGAAGTGAAGTAGCCCTGGGAATGCTCCTCCTGTGTCGGGCCTTCAAGAAGAAGTTGAAGTGCAGTCTTTGCTGGAGTCGAAGTGGGAGCTAACTGCCGTATTACCGGGTAGACTCTGTCGCAGTGGAGAAATTCAGGATCCTTCTCGGAGTTTCCAAAGTAAAGTTCCAGGCTTTGCATCTCTTCCTGGATGGAAGGTTGGTCAAATTCCAGTGACGCAGATTTTCTATCACTCCAGAACCAGTAGACCACCAGAAATCCAATTAACAAGAATAGTGTCAGAAGGACCCTTTTCATCTCCAACGTGCCTCAACTATCCGGAGTCTCATTATGCGGAGTATCGACGCTGACGGTACTTCAAAGAAAAAATTGCCCTAGAAGGGCAGTACACTTTTAAGGAAAGATAGCGAATACCCTGGCGGGCGGACCTTTGACCGAGCGTGAGTCCCACCCGCCCTATAGCCAATGGAGAGATAAGGCTGTCAACTGACTTCTACGACCTCGATTTGAAATTCCAGCGTCTTGCCGGCGAGGGGATGATTTAGGTCCAGAGTGACTTCACTGTCAGAGATTTGTGAGACGGTGGCGTTAAAAGTTTTGCCATCACCGGTCTGCCCCTGGACCAGCATTCCGGTCTCCAACGATTCCGGGTCTTCAAAAGAGCTTCGCGGTACAATCTGGAACGCCTGGGGATCCTTGAGGCCAAAACCTTTTTCGGGGGGAACCTGGACCGTACTCTCGGCGCCCTGACTGAGTTGCGCCAAATGTTCCTCAAGTCCGGGAACGATCTGGCCGGCTCCCTGAACGTAAGTCAGTGGTTCCCCACCCTGGGAGGTGTCCACTAACTCGCCATCCACTGTCAATTTGTAGTGGATCTTTACCTTTGAACCGTCTTGAATCATAGAAAATAGCTCCTGGTTTGCTGGGGATAGTTACTGAGGAATGCAACCAAGTTGATGCAGGTCTACTTCCTCCGAAAAATTCAGTCTGCTCTCACGATTTCATACTTCCACGTTTCAGTCAAATGAGACTGCTTTCAAGCGCCTGAGAAAGATCGTCGATTAAATCCTGCACCCCTTCCAGGCCGACTGAAAGACGGATCAACCCGTCAGTAATCCCTAACTCATTTCTTCTTTCCACGGGAACCGAAGAATGAGAAGTGGTAACAGGAAGGGTAATCAGGCTTTCCGGTCCCCCCAGGCTTGGTGCTTCAACAGGGATTCTCAAATTGTCGATCAGTTTTCTTGCCCCTGTATAGCCACTCTTTAATTCAAATGACAGCATCCCGCCAAAACTGCTAAAAAGTTTGCTGGCTATTTCATAATCCGGGTGATCCTCGAGTCCCGGGTAGTGAACCTCCCGAATCGCAGCGTGTCCCTTAAGGAACCGGGCTATCGCCAGCGCACTCTGATTCTGGTAACGAACTCTAAGAGCCAGCGTCTTCAGGCCTCGTTGAATTAAGAAGCAAGTGTGAGGATCAGCCGAGCCACCCAGATGGAGACTACGCCGCCGGATACGAGTGATCAGCTCCTGCGAACCTATAACCGCTCCGGCCACGAGGTCGGAATGTCCATTCAGGTATTTGGTGACACTGTGTAGAACAAGGTCGAATCCAATTGTCAGGGGCCGAAAGTTGATGGGAGTGGCGAAGGTATTGTCAATCACGCTGAGGATCCCCTTCTCGCGAGCGAAGCGAACGACTTCACCAAGGTCGCCGACCTGCATCAAAGGGTTCGAGATCGCTTCGACATAGATGAGTCGGGTCTCCTCTCGATACTTTGAATTCCACTCCTCAGGTTTACGTGTATCGACGAAATCATACTTAATACCAAGCTCAGCCAGCTCATTTTCAACGAATCCATCCGTCCCGCCGTAAAGAGTTCTCTGAATGAGCATGTGATCTCCCGGTTTCAGCAATGTCAGTAGCGTGGTGGAGATGGCGGCCATCCCGCTGGAACAAACGAGAGCAGCTTCGCCTCCTTCCAATGCGGCCAACTTCTCGTGCAAAACTCGATGGTTCGGTGTGTTGCTCAGCCGGACATACCTTAGTTCCTCATAGCTTTCTTCGCCGGAGTAGCGATAGGTCGAGGATTGAAACACCGGTAAGACCAGTGCACCTTCAACCCCTCCCTCAAGTTCTCCCGCATGGATCAGCAGGGTTTCTACACTATCCTCTTTTCTGTACATCTGTTCTGCTCCTCAGTTTTGCTTACCTTTGTGGCAAGGGATTACCCGGCAATTTCGATAGTTCTGGAAAATGGTGGTCATTTGTATACAATCGAAGGATGCGTCAAGTCGTGATTTCAATTTCGTTGCTTCTCTTGCTTCCCATCATGGTCATCGGAATGACAGGCACCGCGGAGGAAGTCCCTCAGGAAATGGAGGGCCTGCCTCTGCTACTGGCCGAGAACTTTGGTTCGACCCTCAGGTCCTGGCAATTCACCGACAGGGGCGCCTGGAAGCAGGTGGAGGATGACGGAGGCCCGGCTCTGGCTCTTTTCCAGGCCAGCCAGTATGAACCTCCAGTGCGCTCGCCTTTCAACCTGGCTGTTTACAAAGATCTTAAGGTGAGTGATTTTATCCTCG
>DATGOF010000099.1:0-5994 GCA_035306285.1 Acidobacteriota bacterium
CTGAATCCTCGGTAGGCTATTACTCGAATTTCTGCTCGGACTGAGCCACAACGGACGAAAGTTTGTCCCGAACGGATGATCCGATCGCAGAAAATCGCTTCGCTGCGATGAGATCGAAGAATGGCAGCACATCAGAATCTGGCTACTCAACGTTGAGATTTGGAAAAGATGACAAACAAGACCCTTGTAGAGGTTAGAAGGCTGGGGATCTTCCCGATAATCGTAATCAATGAGGCTGCTCGAGCAGTGCCTATTGGTCAAGCCCTGTTGGATGGGGGGCTCCCCTGTGCTGAGGTAACTTTTCGGACGGCGGCCGCAGCCGATTCCATCCGGATGCTGGCCGATAAATTTCCGGAGATGTTGCTCGGTGCAGGCACGGTGCTGACCGTCAGCCAGGCAGACGAAGCAATCAGTGCAGGTGTCCGCTTCATCGTAACTCCTGGTTTTAATCCGCGCGTAGTGGACTACTGTATTGAAAGAGGCATCGATATTTATCCTGGTGTCTGCACGCCCACTGACATCGAAATGGCTCTCGAACGCAATCTGACCACGGTTAAGTTTTTTCCCGCTGAGGCAATCGGTGGGATCCCTTACCTGAAAGCCATATCGGCCCCCTACAGAATGATGCATTTCATCCCTACCGGGGGCATCAACTACGACAATCTTATCGACTATCTTTCCCTTCCTTCAGTGGCCGCCTGCGGCGGTTCGTGGATGGTCCGCAAGAATTGGATCGAAGAAGAGAACTTTGCTGCGATCCAGCAAGAGGTGAAGAGGTCAGTCGAAGCCGTACGTTCCCTGCAGGAGACGCAGAATGCCTGAACCAGGGAGTTTCGAGTGGAGCAGAGGAGGAAACGCATGGCCCGCGTCGTAACCTTTGGTGAGATCATGCTGCGTTTGAAGTCCCCGGGACATCAGCGACTGTTGCAAAGTCCGATGCTAGAAGCGACCTTTGGAGGTGGAGAATCCAATGTCGCGTGCTCGCTGGCTCGCTTTGGTCTAGACGTCGCTTACGTTACTGCCCTTCCCGATAACGCAATCGCAGATGCCTGCATTGCCGAGCTTAGGAGTTTTGGCGTCGACACCTCGCTGATTCGCCGTCAGGGCTCCAGAATGGGTATTTACTTTATAGAAGCAGGTGCCAATCAGCGACCCTCAACAGTCCTCTACGATCGAGCGAATTCGGCGATTGCTGAAGCCTTTCCATCTGACTTCGATTGGGAGAAGATCTTTGATGGAGTCGACTGGTTCCATTTCACAGGAATCACTCCCGCTATTAGTCCGAACGGAGCCGAGCTTTGTCGGGAAGCCGTCAAAACTGCTAAAAAGAAAGGGGTGACCGTCTCCTGCGACTATAACTATCGCGCGAAACTCTGGAAATACGGCAAGACTGCACCCGAGGTGATGAGGGAACTGGTGCAGTATGTGGACATTGGGATCGCCAACGAAGAGGACTGCCAGAAATCGCTTGGAATCGAGATTGATGCTGAGGTCGAGGGAGGCAAGTTAGATCGGGATCGTTATGAACGACTGGCCAGGAGGGTGCGGGAGGAATTCCCCAATCTCCAGAAGCAAGCCATCACGCTGCGAGAGAGCTACAGTGCCGACTTCAACGGCTGGTCCGCCGTTCTCTTGACTGATAATGGATTCTTTACAAGCCGCCATTACGAGATCCGAGATATTGTCGATCGAGTGGGTGGTGGCGATTCCTTTGCGGCCGGACTGATCTATGGTCTTTTGACTTTTGGAGAGGATCAACGGGCACTGGAATTTGCCGTTGCCGCTTCTTGTTTGAAACATTCGATCCCGGGCGATCCGAACCGGGTCAGCGTAAAGGAAGTAGAGAGTCTCCTGGGCGGGTCTGGCAGCGGCCGTGTCCAACGCTGAAGACGGTTTTAACCACAGAGACCAGAGAGCACAGGGGGTATCGGGACCACTTGCAGCCGACCCTGTTTCTGCATAAAATACAGGCTTCCCGATGCCGGGGTAGCTCAGTCGGTAGAGCAGTGGACTGAAAATCCGCGTGTCGGCGGTTCGATTCCGTCCCCCGGCATTCTTTAGAATCTAAAACTGCAATTCCCGACGAATCCCTTTTATAGCCAAGTTGAAGCTGCTGCGAGAGGAGGGCAGCGTCGGAGTTCAATATCTTTCAACTCCTGGTGTCTCACCAGTCGTTCGCAGCGTTGCCCTTGCCGCAGGACCACGCCCACGGCAATTGGAAAGCTTAAACCAGCTGAAGCCGGGCGATAAGCTGCCAGAGAAATGCTGGCTTGTCGGAAAAACCCCGTGAATTCTTGGCCTGCAGCGTATATCTTTGTAGCGATGTCAAGAGAAATCGCAGAAGAGCTGACCCGTGTCGTAAACCAGGCTGCCGATCGGCTGCGCAAGATCGATGATGCTGAAGCCCGTGTCCATCCGCAACCCGGCAAATGGTCAATCAAAGAGATTATCGGACATCTGATCGACTCTGCGTCCAACAACCACCAACGGTTCGTTCGCGCACAACTCACCGACGCGCTCTCCTTCCCTAAATACGCTCAGGATGAATGGGTTCGTTCTCAGGCCTATCAGGACTGCCAGTGGTTTGAACTCGTTGAACTGTGGGCTCTTTATAATCGTCACCTTGCTCATATCATTCGCCACATCCCGGAGAAAGCTCTGGCCGTTGAATGTCGAATCGGACCCGGTGAACCAGTCACATTGAAGTTCTTAATAGAAGACTACCTGGACCACCTGCAGCATCATTTGCGGCAAATTGAAGAGCGGATAGCTCTAACATCGGCCCCACAAAAGGAGCACTAAGAGGTTTTGATGCGTTACAAGAAGCGACGATACGGCAAGAGATCAAGTAGACACCTGCTAAGGGCTTTCGCGGATACCCAATTGCTATCGTGGCTTGTTGTGGACCCGCTGATCAAAGAGCCACCAAGGTGGTTGTGGTGATTGTCAAGTTGGAGACGGCCGAACCGGATCCAATGAAAAAGTGGTTTTCAGAAACCACTGACGTCAGAATGGATGAGAAAATAGGCGCCGAAGTAGAGAGCTTTAAAGAGGATAAAGCAAAGACTGTCGTGACCTCTGAGCGTTTGCTGGGTTGTCCCCACGAAGAAGGGATCGATTATCCAAGAGGAGAAAAGTGTCCGGAGTGTCCGTTCTGGGCCAACAGAGATCGATTCACCGGAGAGATTATCGTTTGATGAAACCTCTTAAAGTGCGGCGCTTCTAGTCGTCCCCTCGCTAACTGCCGGAAGCCAGTTAAGATGCCCAAGTTTCCAGAGAATACTGGACAGTCGTTGCATCGTTTTCAATCGTTCACCTGGAATCCTTTCGGTACCGTTTATTCTTGGAGCCAAAACCATCTCATTGCTGATCTTGAATTTGAGGCGGGATAACCCCAATTGCCAGGAGTTATGAAGACAGAGCGCGAAAAAATGCTGTCGGGTGAGCTTTATGATGCCCAGAATCCTGAGCTGGTTGCGGCGCGCCGGCGAGCGCGAAATCTTCTCCGTCGCCTTAGTCAGACAGCCGATCACGAGTTGGACAAGCGACATGAGGTTTACGCCGATCTCTTCGGTCAAATTGGCGAGTCACTGACTATAGAACCGCCATTTTATTGTGACTACGGAACAAATATTTTCTTTGGTGACCGAGTCTTCATCAACTTTAACTGCGTGATCCTCGACCCGGCCAGGGTAACCATTGGAAATGATGTTCTGTTTGGGCCTGCCGTTCAGGTCTATACAGCTACCCATCCACTGGACTGGCGTGTTCGTCGAACATGGCTGGAGTCTGCTACGCCCGTCGAAATCGGTTCAGATGTCTGGATCGGAGGAGGAGCGATCATCAATCCCGGGATTCGAATTGGTGACAAGTCAGTCATCGGATCAGGAGCCGTGGTAACACGTGATGTACCGCCCGGAGTATTCGCCGCCGGAAATCCCTGTCGGGTAATCCGTGAAATCAGGTGACTGGGCCAGCTACCATCGCGGAGATGCCAGATGAATCGCACACGACACAACTAGCTACTGCGAAAGGAAGAGGTCGATCGTCGTTCAGTGAAGTGCCAAGAGTCATTCATCCACTGCCCGGGGTGCCGTGCTCTGTTTCCCGATGTGGAAGGCCCAACGCACCGCTATCTTGGAGCTTGTGCGGGGTGCTGGACTATATACGGAGAAGTTCTGGCCAGAGAATACAGTGATCCCCGTTACGGACGAGTTCACCACTTGACAGTAGATGCCTATTCCGTTCAACATCCGGGTAAACCCTCGCCTCAGACAATCCAGTCGATTGGCGTCCACCTGATCAGTTTGTATCTTGCGCTTGAAACCGACTACGGACCCGCTGAAAGCCCAAGAATCAAGCGCCGTTCCGTTGAAAATCGGGAATTGTTTCAGTGGCTGGATCCTCCCTCACCAGCACCGGTCTTAACCATTCTCGACATCCATGCCGCTCAGAACGCTGACGAGCACGCCGACCGAGTACGCCGCTGGTGCCACGAGGTATGGGAGATGTGGTCCGAACACCACGCCATCATCCGCGAGTGGGCCGCCGCCTTATGACCACTGTCTCGAAATCAAGGGGCGGGAAACAGCGGCTATTCAGGAGGGAGGATTCGCAGGCCCTCTGGTCGAGGACGGATGATCAGCCGAGAACCTGGATCAGGCTGTTCTCCGGGAGGCAAATAGACCCTGATTTCAATATTGCTGCCCTTCTTCGTCGGAGCCTCCAGAACGACTTCTGTTTGCCTGCCCAGGAAAGAAATCTTCAGGACCCTGCCGCAAACCTGACCTTCGACAGAATTACTGTCCTGGTCGATTTCCCACTCCTCAGGACGAATTGACAGCAGCACCTCGTCCGACTCGATCTCCTCGTGAGGCACCGCCAGCCAACCAAATGGAGTCATGAACCCGTCGGGTACGGGGCGGGCAGGGATCAAATTAGTGGTTCCCAGAAAGCGCGCAACGTAAGCATTTTGCGGCTGCCTGTAAGCAATCTCCGGAGGATCAACTTGCTGGATCCGCCCCTTTTGTAGAATGGCCAGCCGGTCTGAGACCGTCAGTGCATCCTCAATGTCATGGGTGACCAGGATTGTAGTAATGCGGGTGGAGCGAAGGATGCTGCAGATCTCATCGCGAACGCGGTTCTTCAGCACTACGTCAAGGCTGCTAAAAGGCTCATCGAGGAGCAGGAGATCGGGGCGGGTCACCATGGCACGAGCCAGTTCCACCCGCTGGCGCTGTCCGCCTGATAGCTCATGGGGATAGCGTTCGGCCAAATCCTGTAATTCAAATAGATCAAGAACTTCGCTAATTCGGACGCGGGCCTGCACGCGATCAGAATGATTAAGAGCAAACGATATGTTGCGAATTACGTTCAGGTGGGGGAAAAGGGTGTTTTCCTGGAAGACCATCCGGACATTTCGCCGTTCCGGAGGCACCAGAACATCCGGACCGGCAACCAGGCGGCCGGCCAGCGTTATGCTGCCCGCTGTGGGAATCTCAAATCCCGCGATCAGGCGCAGCAGTGTCGTCTTGCCGGAGCCGCTCTCACCGACAAAGGTGAAGAGCTCGCCTGATTCAACCGACACGTTGACGCCGCTGACGGCCGCTGGCTGACCCGGCCGATATTGCTTGGAAACGTTATCTAAAATGAGAAAACTCACTGTTGACGTCGAGCTATGAACCTCTCAAGCAGAAGAATCGGAACCAGACTGGTTGCTACGATTGCTATCGCTCCCAGTCCGGATTCAGGCAGTCTTTCATCTCCCGCCAGTTCAAATACTTTCGTCGCCAGTGTATCAAAATTAAAAGGTCGCAGAATCAGGGTAAGAGGCAGCTCTTTGACCACTTCGATAAAAACGAGCAGGCCTCCTCCGAGAAGAGCTTTGCGGGCCAGCGGAAAATTGACCTGGAGCAGCGCCTTCAACGGACTCCTGCCCAGCGAACGAGCGGCCTCATGATAGCGCGCACAGACTTTGTCGAAACCACTCTCGAC
>DATGOF010000100.1:0-4257 GCA_035306285.1 Acidobacteriota bacterium
TGTCCCCATTACCTTGAGCGGCAACAAATTGAGGCCTGTCCCATTACTCTGTGTCTCTAGTACCTTGTAACCGATACCTATACCCGCAAAGCGGATAGCTGTAATAGGAGTGGGGTGAGAAGCCGAAGGAGCAAAAAGAAATTTAGAATCGGAATTAAAACCTCAGAGGCGCAGCTTGACGCCAGTCGGTTCTGCGCCCGGGCAGCTTACTGTCGAAATGACTCCCAGGAGCCATTACGTGAGTTCCCAGCCTGAGCGATACTCACGGTACATTAGCTGATTGGCTTCTTCCGAGTTCGTGAACCGACGTTGTCCGGCATCCCAATCAAGCTTCTGATCGATTCGTAAGGCGATGTTACCAAGACAAATTGTTTCACAGAAAGCGGAAATGTCAGGAAAATTGGCATCCGGCTGGCCTTCGCCGCGACAACCGCGAATCCATTGCTGCAGTTCATCGTCCGGTTCAGGAAGACTACGCTGAGGCGGTGTAAACGAACTCATGCGGGTCTTGGGAATCAGGCGGGGATCGTCTCCGCGGAAGCCAGCCAGTATCTTTCCATCATCCCCGATGAATAACAGGCCTTCAACCGGCATCTCCTCCCCATCTTCATCCAGTTCCTTCGGCTTGGGAGGCCTTAAACCGCCGTCATACCAGTACAACGTCACTTCAGGCATATCGTTGCGGGCGGGAAATTCCCAGCGGATCATTGAGGCGCGCGGATAGGAAACTCGGTTAACCTGCTTTTCCCAGAGGTGATCGACAATGGCATAATACTGACTTCGCGAAGCTTCCACTCTGGTCGGTGAGCCCAGACCCAATATCTTGAAAATTTGGTAGAAACTGTAGTGCCCCATATCCCCTAAGGCACCAGCACCGAATTCATACCACCCGCGGAAAACGGCATGCGTCAAGGTGGGATGATACGGACGGTAGGGGACAGGGCCGAGCCACAATTGCCAATCGAGCCCCTCTGGCACGGGAACTGATTCGCGGGGATATTCAGTCATTCCTTGTGGCCAAAAGGGTCGAGACGACCAGTTGTGAACTTCTCGGACTTTGCCAATGACGCCGCTAGAAATCCATTCCTTCAGAACAGGCGTGGACCCGGCATCTGCCGAGCAGAACATCTGAGTGGCCAGTCCGCTTTCCTGTCGCGCCGTGTCGATTGCCAGGAAGGTCTCGTGGAGTACGTTGGAGATCGGTTTATGTGTAATGACGTGTTTGCCCTGCTTCATTGCCGCTAATGCAATGGTTGAATGTAGATGGTCTGGAGTCATAATGTAAACGGCATCGAGTTCATCTTCTTTTTCCAACATCTCTCGGAAGTCACTGTAGGCGGAACAGTGCTCCGGCCGACCCGACCGATTCCGAGTACCATAATAGCGCTGGACAATCTCCTGACCTACTCGACGGCCACATCGACAGCCGTCATCTCCTGCACCCCATTGAGAATCGTTTAAGAAATTCCGAATCTTGTCGCGAATTTCGAAACGTGACCATGGAATATAATCCGTGCTGTCCTCGTTTGGGTCACAGACCGATCGGATATAGAGGCTCTCCTCTGGAAGCGCCTGCATAAGCTGGCGAAGTCCTTGGGTACCGGTTCCAATGTAGCCGACGTTGATTCTCTCACTGGGAGGTATATAGCTCCCACCCAGGACGCTTCGCGGAACAATACTGATGGCAGCGGTTGTCGTGGCTGCATTGCGAAAGAAACGGCGACGGTCGATCTTCTTTACAGACATGAACCCTCCTTTTGTTAACCAGTCATAGTACGGATAGAGCCTGAGAATCAACCGTAAATCACTTTGAACGGCGGCGCTGTGAAAGCGCTGTCGACGATTCGTTGACTGGAATCAGGGGCCTAAAGCCACTTTTGCTACATCACGATTGCTCGGCAAAAGCGGTCATCTGGTAAGAACGCGTGGAGTTTAGGTTAGAATGAGGCATGCTCGACGGAATTCAAAAACACCCCTCCGATATTGCTGCCTCTGCTATGGAGTACGTTCAGTCTCTCGAGTACAAAGAGAAAACACTTCGCTTCCATACCCAAGTTCTCGGTCTGTTTGTCTGTAGCCTTCTGGAGGACTCATCGGCCATCTCCACCGACGATGACGGTCTCGCAACACTTCAAAATAATTGGAGTGACTATTGGGGTGGTTGCATATCCTTTTTCATCGATTTCTGGATTCCACGGCGTCTTGCGGACCCGGGAGAGATAGCCCTTAGAGCCCCGGGTATCATGCGTAAGTGGCTTCGTTGGTGTCATGAGCGGGGCTACTTCGACGCGGAACACCTTCAAAGTTTCCTTTCAGCCGTCCCTCACGGCAAGAGAAAGGAGATTTCCCGCCTTCAGACAGCCAGTGAGCTGCTTTACAGGCTCCATACTCCTGATCCTTATGCTTGGTTACAAGGACAGACCGGGAAAGTCGTATCGATCGAAGCTATCTCTACTCCGGAGGCAATCGAAGATGGATACATGAAGGTGGTGCACCTTGACAAGACTCATGCGATGGTAGAAGACGAAGAGGGGAATCGCTACAGCCCCATACTTCTTGGGCGCGCTCTGGTGCACTATCTTCGAGTCGGTGACATCATAAACATCGCTATCGGGCGATTTGGAAACTCCTGGAAAGTTCTTGAAAGCGGTAACGTTTACTCAGGGGATACTTTCATTTTTTGAAGCTGCCTTAGAGTCCTTTCAGGTTTTTTGGACCTGTTTGTCCAGCACTTCGAGAAGCTTTGTCCGATTGTTGCGGACCCACTCCGGGAAACTCTGTAACGAAGGATAGAGCTGACGGGATCTCGCCATTTCGGCAGCTCGACTCGGAACATACATCCGATAAAACTCGAACATATTAGCCAGGTCGTCCGCTCCCTTGAAACCGAGTTTGGCATAGTCTTCGCGCGGCATATAGTGGTAATAAACAGGTCGACCCAAAATCTCGGAGAGGATTTCAGCGTATTCCGAACATTTAAGGTCAGAGCCTACGATGCCCACAGTTTGTCCATCAAATGGAATGGGCTCTCTGAAAATTTCCCGAACCACCCCTCCAATATCTTCGACGGCTACGGCGGCTAAAGGGGTTTCTCCTTGAGGAGATGCAAAGGCAAACGAACCGTCGTCCTGGGGCTGAGGAGGAAAAGTGAGAAAGTTCTCATAGTAAAAGGCAACATGCACAAAACAACATGGCAAGCCGAGGGTTCGAATCTCCTTTTCCAGCCTCGCTTTGATGTCGAAATGGGAAACGGTCAACGACCCACCACTGATTTCAGCAGCGGAGGGTAAGGAACTGAAAACGAAGAAGGAGACAGCTGAGTTGCGGACTGCTTCGATTAGGTTCCGTCCACGAATCTCTTCCTTTTCGAAATGTTCCCAGTAGTTGGTGACTCCGAAAACACCCCAAACACCCTCCAGTGCCTTTCGAATCGATTCCGTTTGACTGAGGTCTCCCTGTACGATCTCAGCCCCCCTTTTTCTCAGAATCGTTGCCGCCTCCGAGTTGGGATTGCGAGTGAAACAGCGCACTTGAAATCCGCCATCTTCAAGTAGGTGGCGGCTGACACTGCCGCCCTGAGATCCAGTTGCCCCTAGCACGAGAATTGTCTTTTTGGACATTAATCCTACCTCCGATAGTTTTACTGACAGCCTGGTGCAAGACTTTATGTTTCGTTCACTTTTCGTTCAACTTCGCTGGACGGAGCGGTGAGCGGCACCTATTCGATTCTATGAGACTTCGTGCCTGCATTAAAGATCTCCAAGCCTTCAAACCAGAGCTTCGACCCTTCCCGCAGTGACACCGAGCCGGTGCACGGCAAGCTCTTTGTGGTTTTCTTACAGGTAGATACGCTGATCGGGTGAGGTAGATTCGATTGATTATGTGTCACGACTGTGGTAAGTATGACTGGCAATTCTTTTCGTCTATTAGCGTCTCAGGCGGATTCACCTACTAGGTGTGAATCATCAGGGTTTACATTTCCATGACGAGCCACAAACGGCGACTGATTGTATTCTCGGCTGCTTTCCCGGTTTTTGGCACCGTTGTGGTTTTCCTGCTGTTAGCGTGGGGTGATTTTGATCGCGAGATTGACTTTAATGCGGAAGTTAGGCCGATCCTGAATGCGAACTGCACCGTCTGCCATGGTGGTGTGAAAAGAGAAGCTGGGCTCAGTCTGCTTTTTCGTTCCGACGCGCTTCTGCCTGCTGAGTCCGGTAAGCCAGCCATTGTTCCCGGAGATTCCTCGGCCAGTGAACT
>DATGOF010000101.1:0-3215 GCA_035306285.1 Acidobacteriota bacterium
TTTCAGGGGTACATTTCACCGGGAATACTGGCGGCTTTTGTGTTTGGCCTGCTTTTCAAGCGGGCACCAGCCGCCGCGGGTGTGACAGCGTTACTTGTCTGTGTTCCCGTTTATGGGTTTCTTCAGTGGCAGTTCGGACACGTGGCATTCTTAAATCGCATGGCGATCACATTCGCTGTGATCGTTGGACTGATGGCGTTGATCACCGCCTTCAAGCCTCTGGACCACCCTCGGGTCATGCCAGTTCAGGCGAACTTCGATATGACTTCTTCTCCTATAGTTCACTGGTTCGGCATGGCGCTGATCATTGTCACAATTAGTTTCTATATTCTTTTCTGGTAACGCCCTCGTCGCTGGATATCTGCAGGCTAGAGCCAGGGCCCGGAAACCGGTATCATCGCATGGCCGGCTTGACGCTGGCCTGGAAGGATTGAACTTTAACGACTCAGGATCAGAAAGGAAACGAGCGGATGTCGCTGGCGTGGCAAGACGATAACGAACTCTTTCAAATTATGGAGCATGAACTCTTCACGGCAGTCGTGGCAGACTGTCTCGACCAGGTAGGTTTACTTCATCAGTGCCTGCCGCCTCAAATCAAGGCTCTCGATCGCGACATGGTCGTAGTGGGTCGGGCCATGACGGTTATTGAGGCGGATATCTTTAGTTCAGAACTCAGCTCAAGTAGAAACCCTCTTCTTAATAAGCCCTTTGGTCTTATGTTGGAAGCGCTGGATGACTTGAAGCCGGGGGAAGTCTACTTTTGTACGGGGGGCCGTGTTCCCTATGCAATGTGGGGAGAACTGATGAGCACACGTGCCCTTCGCCTGGGTGCCCGGGGAGCCGTCCTAGACGGTTATACAAGGGATACGAAAGGAATTCTTAGTCTGAAGTTCCCGACATTCGCTTACGGTGCCTACGCTCAGGACCAGTCTCCGCGGGGCAAGGTCATTGACTTTCGTGTGGAGGTCGAAGTTGGAAGCGTACGAGTACGTCCTGGCGATCTTGTCTTTGGGGACTACGACGGCGTTTTGATTATTCCGCGAGAAGCCGAGGAGGAGGTCCTCAGTCGAGCCATCGAGAAGGCGCGCGGCGAGAATCTGGTGAGGGAGAAGATTTCTGAAGGAATGAGTGCTACGGAAGCCTTTGAAAAGTACGGAATTCTGTAACCGCTATGGTCGACGTTCTGAGCAGCTTTCATGAGTGGCTGAATGGCCTGATCTGGGGTTGGCCGATGATTATCCTGCTTCTGGGCACCGGCCTCTACCTCACCATAATCACCGGAGCAGTTCAGTTCACCCGACTGGGTTTTGCGCTCAAGGAAGTGCTCGGAAAGGTATTCCAAGAAGGCACAGGAGAAGGAACCGTTACGCCGTTCCAGGCTGTCTCTGCTGCCCTTGCTTCAACCGTCGGAGTCGGCAACATCGCTGGGGTTGCTACGGCCATTGCTCTGGGAGGCCCGGGAGCCCTTTTCTGGTTGATCTTGTCGGGCGTTCTGGGGATGTGCACGAAGTTCGTTGAGATCGCAGTCTCACTGCGCTTCAGAGAGCGAGATACGGACGGCACGATGCGTGGCGGGGCCATGTATATACTGTCTCGCGGTTTAGGAATGCCCTGGCTGGGTTCGCTTTTCGCCGTATTTACGGCTCTGGCTGCTTTCGGTATTGGAAATATGGTGCAGGCGAATTCGGTATCCGAAGTGATAGAAAGCAGCTTCGGCCTCTCGCCCTGGATCACCGGAGCCGTGTTATCCGTCGTAGCGGCACTGGTCGTACTGGGCGGAATTCGGCGGATCGTCGAGGTCACTCAGGTTCTGGTTCCAGTCATGTGTCTTCTGTACATGGTCAGTGGGCTGGTTATCCTGGTGCTGAACATCTCGAGTATTCCCGCGAATGTAGCACTTGTTCTCAGTTCCGCATTCACCGGGCATGGAGCCGCCGGCGGCTTTGCAGGAGCAGTTGTCCGTGACACCATTCGCTATGGTGTGGCAAGAGGACTGTTCTCCAATGAGGCAGGTCTGGGAAGTGCGCCGATCGTTCACGCGACGGCTATTACGGACCATCCGATCCGACAGGCAACCTACGGAATATTTGAAGTCTTTGTCGACACGCTGTTGATTTGCCCGATGACTGGACTGGTGATTCTGGCGACTGGTGCCTGGCACTCGGGATTAAGTGGTGCGGCTTTGACAGGGCGCGCGTTCCAGCTCGCGCTTCCAGGCGAATGGGGGCATCTCCTGATTACCATTGCCATCGCCACCTTTGCCTTTTCGACCCTGATCGGATGGGCCTTCTACGGTGAAACGGCGGCTGTTTATCTCTTCGGTGCCAGAGTCGCCCGGCCCTACCGTGTGATCTGGGTAGTGGCAGCCTTTATTGGCGCCGTTAGCAGCCTGCAGGTGGTCTGGAGCGTCGCCGATACCCTGAACGGGTTGATGGCGATTCCCAATTTGATCGCCATTTTGGGCTGCAGTGCGCTCATCCGCCCGATGATGAAGGAATTCTTTAGTAGACGGTCGTAGCGGAAAAGTCTTGCCTGTTCCGTGCTGACGTGCATCCCTGCCTATCCACCATTCGGTACGTGTGCTCCCAGGAATGTAAACCACAGAGGCCCGGAGGACACGGAGAAAGGCTAGACTGAGGGCGTGCATCTGCTACTCATACCACTGCTTGAGAAGACATCTAACCGATCCGGAGACTCCGTTGCCCAGTATCGTAACGCTTGGCCCTAAACCTTATCCGGCACTACGAAGGGTGGCCGGTAGATACGCGTGAGGTAACTGTTGGCCTCTTCATCCCCTATGAAAGTCTCTGAGTGGGGATTGAATCGCAGCTTCCGACCGGTGCGATACGAGATATTCGCGAGATGGCACAAGGCGGTGGAAAGATGCCCTTCCTGAATATCGGCATTGAGATCCTGCCAGCGGCGGCTCCGGATACAATCGATAAAATTCGAGAAGTGGCCTTCTTCGTCGCTGTTGTCCTCACCGGCCAAGTCCGCTAGAGCCATTCCCTCTTCATAGTTGCGGACTGGAAAACTGGCCTTCGCCGCACGTCTGGAAATGCCCTCCTCCGTATAATCCTCGCCTCTTGGAGTGAACTGGCCCTTGTAGGTCTTGTACCCGCCGGCAGAAGTCACGTAGCCCTCGGTCGTGTAAAAGATTTGTCCCGTGCCGTTGATTCCCCCGGCCCCCGGGGTGTATAGATTGCTGAGCTCGA
>DATGOF010000102.1:0-7378 GCA_035306285.1 Acidobacteriota bacterium
ATCGAGAGGTCGACACCGACCAGCAGGATGATCAGCATCGTTCCAAGAGTAACGGGTGCGAAGAGATAAAAATGAAGAGGATTCTGCAGTGCCGGTAGGGCTAGACTTCCTGCCACCACGTCGGCCAGGGCGATCACCATCTTGGCAAGAACCAAACTGATGGTCATCACCAGCGCCAGTAGGAGATAGTGGCGCACATTATTCTCATCCTCCTGGCGATGAACCGAGAAATATTGCCAGACGGCGAAGAAAAAGAAACAAACAATCAGGAAGACGCCTGCGATACGACCGGCCAGCCTGCCCGGTCTCTTGAGCTTCTTCAATTCCTCCAACTGGTCAAGCCTGGTGGGAGTAATCTCATCACCCGCACGTACAATTGTTTTGCCACGCTTGACCTGCAAAAGAACCGGGTCGACCTCTGCCAGAGCCATTTGCTCGCGCTCTCGAGTGAGCTCGCGGTTGAAGTGGACATTCGGAACGATCCAATTATCCAGAAAGCCGATCATGACCTTCTTGTCTTCGCCGCTGACTACCGTGAGCTCGTACTCATTCTGGCGGAGCATATCCCTGGCCTGCCCCAGATCACGAATAGCCGTCCAGTCTGAAAGCAGATCCTCCTGCTCGGTGATATTGTTCCGGAGCACAATAGCGCGATTCTGATATCTCAGGAGAAGATCGCGATTCAGGATAACTCCTGGGTACTTCATCGACTCGACGAGGAGTTGAATCAGTTGGGTCTCCAATTCGGGCGAAAAATGGTGCTTAAGGGCAACATCCAGAACCCTCCCCTGACTGAACCTCGGGAGGACGTCAGAAAGTTGCTTCTTCAATTGTTCTCTGACCGGCAGTGGAAGCGGAGTACCCGGTTCCAACTCGAGTTGCTTTCTCTCTTCGTGGATCAGGCGGCGGGCCTCTCCAAAGGCGCTGCGCAACTCTCCGATTACCTGGTTGTTAAACTTGAAATCAAAGTCGAAGATAATCGGAACCTCAGCCAGCATCTGTTCGAGCTTGGCTTGGGTGGCATCTTCATCGATAACCGTAAAATCAATGGGAGCTTCAATTGTACGGTCGGCAATGTCCCCGACCTGATAGTCAGGAATCGATTGAAACTGAAACTGTATCAATAGCAGGGTAATCACCAGAGCAATTCCCAGGCCCGCAAGAACACGCTGATAGGTCAGATGAATCGGAAGACCCTTACGGATCTTCTGCAAATCAATGAACCTTTTTGCAAGATTGCTACGTCGTGAGGATTTACCCTTTGATCTTTCAGCCATGCCGTTTATCCAAACAGGATCGGTCCTGGAGGCTTCCAGAATTTGCCCGAATTTTAACAGAGGGAAAAGATAATGTGGAGAAAGGAGTTTCCTTTATTCATCGATCCACGAAAGTATAGCACAATCTCCCTGATATGGGAGTATTCGAAAGGAAGCCCTGATGGGACCATTCAGAGATTCATACAGGTCGAAAAAAGCCGTCGAACCTTCATCTCCTTCCGCCTAGGATGGGCGGTTCCCCGTCTTGATACCCGCTACCCTTCATACTTCCTAAAGACAAGGGCGGCGTTCGTACCGCCGAACCCGAACGAATTGGAAAGCACATATCGAATTGAAGCGGACCGTGCCTTGTTGGGCACGTAATCCAGATCACAATCCGGGTCGCGATTCTCCAGATTGATAGTGGGAGGCATTATCTGGTCGCGCACGGCCAGCACCGATATTCCGCTCTCCAGCCCGCCTGCAGCCCCTAGCAGGTGGCCCGTCATCGATTTCGTGGAACTTATTCCCAGTTTGTAGGCTTTTTCGCCAAACAGTTGTTTAATGGCAAGAGTTTCAATTCGGTCATTCAGAGGCGTACTAGTACCGTGGGCATTAACGTAATCGATTTCATTTGGTGAAATATTTGCGTCGGCCAGCGCCATTTTCATCACACGATAGGCCCCAGATCCATCCTCTCTGGGCATAGTGATGTGATAAGCATCGCCGCTCATCCCATATCCAACAATCTCTCCTAAAATCTCGGCTCCTCTCTTGAGGGCATGCCCCAGTTCCTCAAGTACCAGAATACCGGCTCCTTCCCCAACTACGAAGCCGTCTCGGTCGCGATCAAAGGGGCGACTTGCTCGCTCCGGCTCGTCATTGCGGGTAGAAAGCGCCCTCATGGCAGCGAATCCACCGACCCCCATGGGAGTGATCGCGGCCTCCGAGCCGCCCGCAATCATCACATCGGCATCGCCTCTCTGAATGATTCGAAACGAATCGCCAATGGCATGCGCACTTGCAGCACAGGCGGTGCAGGTCGCGGAGTTTGGACCTGCTGCACCCAGACGGATTGAGACCTGGCCGGCTGCTTCGTTGATAATGCTGGAGGGAATGAAGAAGGGTGAGATGCGGCGGGGGCCGTTCTTGAGAAACTTCTCATGTTCCCTCTCGATTGTTTCGAAGCCGCCGATGCCTGAAGCTATAAAGACACCGACCCGATGGGCAATCTCCGGCGTAATCTTAAGCCCTGCGTGAGCCACCGCCCAATCACTGGCTGCAATCGCGTAGAGGATGAAGCGATCCATCTTACGGGCATTCTTCGTATCGACGTAATCTAAAGGATTCAGCCCCTTAACTTCCCCAGCAATTCGAGTGGAAAAATCGGTGGTATCAAAACGCGTAATAGGGCCGATCCCACTCTGTCCGGCGAGAATAGCCTTCCACGTGCTGTCGGTATTCAGCCCAAGGGCTGATACGAGACCAACCCCTGTGACAACAACTCGTTTCTTCAAGATTGATTAAGCTCCGAGATCTAAAGGCACGAATTCATCAGAGTGAAAGTTAGAGGCGAGTCGAAGAAATTTCAGACAGTACACCGACAGAATCCGTGATCGATGGCGCTTGACCCCTGTCCGCCAGTTCTCCCTGAATGATCTTCAGTTTTGATGCGCCTTTATATAGTCTACGGCATCCTGTACCGTTTGAATCTTCTCTGCGTCTTCGTCAGGGATCTCAATATCGAAATCTTCCTCGAACTTCATCACCAGTTCTACAGTGTCAAGCGAATCGGCTCCCAGATCATCAACAAAATGTGCGTCTCCGGTCACATCGCCCTCGTTCACACCGAGCTGATCTACAATTATTTCCTTCACTCTCTCCTCGACAGACGCCATGTCTTCCTCCCTCTATTTTCTAATCTTCAGTGTTCGGATAAAAGCAGATAAAACAATTAGTTACGAGCATGAAAGCTTCACATGTACAAACCGCCGTTTATATTTAGCACATGGCCTGTGATATATCCAGCCTCTTTTGAGGCCAGGAAAAGCGCGCCGGCGGCCACATCCTCAACCGATCCAATTTGCCCGAGGGGGACCAGATTTAGCAACCCTTCCCTCGCCTTTTCCCCCAGGGAATTGGTCATATCGGTCATGATGTAACCCGGAGCAATTGCATTCACGGTTATCTGGCGAGAAGCCACTTCGCGGGCCAGCGCTTTCGTGAAGCCAATGATTCCGCCTTTCGCCGCAGCATAGTTGCACTGACCGGGATTTCCCATCTGACCGACGACCGATGTTAGGTTAATGATCCGGCCGTAGCGCTGGCGAAACATCTTCGATACGACCGCCTGTGTCAGGCAGAAGGTTCCATCAAGGTTAGTGGCCAGCACTTCTCTCCATTCCTCGGCCTTCATCCGAATCAACAGATTGTCTCGAACAATTCCGGCATTATTGACCAGAATATCGATCCTCGGAGAGATCTGGCCAACCTCCTCCATTCCTTTACGAATACTGTCTACATTGCTGACATCCATCTCCACTGGATGCGCTCTGTATCCTTCTTTTGAAATCTCATCCGCTGCTTTAGTGACCGCTTCCAATGTCCGACTGGCCAGGATTACTTCTGCCCCTGCTCGTGCGAAAGTTCGAGCGATTTCTCGACCGATTCCCCGAGATGCTCCGGTAACAAGAGCCGTCTGATCATTGAGCTGAAACATAGGCGTGCACCTGCTTGCTGTTTTCGATATTTTCTGTTCTTGCCTCAGGACTTATCTTCCGAATCAATCCGGAGAGAACCTTTCCCGGTCCTACCTCAATAAAAGTGTTCACACCCTCTTCCAATAGAACTTCGACATCACGGACCCAGAGTACGGAAGACGACACCTGACGAATTAGCGCCTCGGCAGCTTCTTTCCCGCTGGTGACAACTCGAGCATCAGCGTTGTTGACCAGTGGAAAGCGCAAATCATTAAACCTGATCTTTTTCAGGGCTTCCTGCAACCGGATTTCCGCCGGCTTCATCAGCGAGCAATGAAACGGGGCGCTTACCGGTAGCGGCATCACTCTTCGGGCTCCACGGGCCCGCATCAGTTCACCCGCCGCTTCAACGGCTTCCCTCTCTCCGGCAATCACCACCTGCTCGGGACTGTTCAAATTAGCCGGCTCGGCAACACCGATCCCTGCGACTTCTCGACAACAGGCTTCGATTGTCTCGAGATCGAGTCCAAGGACGGCCGACATCGCTCCTTTACCCACAGGCACGGCCTCTTGCATATAGCGCCCTCTCCATTGGACGAGTTCAACCGCCTCTTCAAACTCGAGAGCTCCCGCAGCAACCAGCGCGGAGAACTCTCCCAGACTGTGACCCGCAACAAAATCGGGGAGAACCCCGTGTGCCTCGAGGACTCTGAATATCGCCACCGAAACAGTGAGGATAGCAGGCTGCGTCTTTTCGGTCAGCCTGAGCTCCTCGTCAGGTCCTTCGAAGCAGAGACGACTGAGAGAATATCCCAGCCTTGCATCCGCTGCCTCGAAAACCGCTCTTGCCTGGGGATATTTCTCCGCTACGTCTTTCCCCATTCCCGGATACTGTGAACCCTGGCCGGGAAACACGAACGCTTTCATGATTCAGGATTTACCGATCTCAGACAATGGAGACAACGATTAGGACTCGAAGTAGGAAGCAGGCTACAGCCCCGAGTCTCACCTGATTGGCGATGACGGCTCCTTCACATCCTCTTCGCTGGATGCGAAATCAAACCTCAAAGCTCCTCAACCTCGATCACCTGTCGTCCTTTGTAGTACCCACAGTTGGGACAGACTCGGTGAGGCATCACTGCAGAGCCACAATGGCTGCACGATGACAGGTTGGCGACGGAAAGGGCGTCGTGTGCTCGCCTTTTCCCTCTTCTCGATTTGGAATGTCTTCTCTTCGGGTTTGCCATCAGGCCACTCTCTTTCTGAAACTCTAGTGATTCATGCGCTTCTTCAGTTCCACCAGAACCGATAAGCGAGGATCAATGCGCGATCTTTCACAGCTACAGGTGCCCTCGTTCAAATTGGCCCCACACTGGTCACAAAGACCCTTGCAGCCTTCACGACAAATGGGCTTCATGGGCAAATCAAGCACGACTTGCTCAGAAATTACACTGTTGAGGTCGATCTCATCGTTTCTGTAAAAACCGACATCAAGATCCTCATAGGTCAGTTCGAGCTCCTCGCCCTCTTCAACTTCCGGATCAGGCCAGTATTCTACCTTAAATTTTTTCTCGATATAGCGACTGAACCGAGTCAAACACCGGCAGCAGGCCAAATCCAGATGTACGGACAATCCTCCGGTAACGCTGACGCGAACGTTATCCAGGGCAACCACCATCTCGGTACTTAGAGGCCCGTCGAATTTACAGAGGTTGTAAAGCCCCAGTTGCTGATCGCTTCGAGTAGCAGAGACCTTTAATGGCTCGTCCTGCTCACGAAGATCGTTGAGATCAACTATCCATTTTTCAAAAGTTTGGACCATGGTTTCCACCTGTCCACCACAGAAGCGGTTGAATTTATATTAGTTGCAAAATGGCTGTCAAGAAATCGGCCCAGACCGTCGTTTACGCGTGATCCATGAAACCGCTTACTGGTAGTGGTGAATTCGAGTATGTCGCAGCCTGGCGTAAGTGTCGGTCATCCCCGCGATGTAGTCACAAACAACTCTTGCTGCTCCCAAGTCGCCTATTCTCACCGCGTGGCTTTGAGGCAAAGCCGAAGGAAGCTGCATATAATATAAAAAAAGTTCTTCGACCTGCCTTTGGGCCTCCTGACGAGCGAACTTCAGCTCTTCATGATTATAGAGTTTCTGGTTTAGAAAATGTTTCAACTCTCGGTTAAGTTCAGCGGTTTCATCATCGAATCCGAACAATCTTTGCGGATGAGCCCGCACCTTCTCTAGCGTATCAATCCCCGAGGCTTCGAGATTACGTCGAGTCTGATGGATTAAGCCGGTCACCAGGAAATCGATGATACGGCGAACGGTTTCATTTACCTTCAGCTTCTCGGACGCGTTCGGATACTTCCGGCTGACGGTCTTCCACTCGCTATCAAAGAGTCGGGAGCTGGCACGGATCTCTTCCAGGGAAAGAAGCCCGCTGTCATATCCGTCGTCCAGATCAGCGGTGTTATAAGCGACCTCGTCAGCGAGATCGATCAGTTGTGCTTCCAAAGGAGGCCTTTCACCGATCCGATACTCACTGATGTCAATATAGAGATCATCATTTTCATCATAGTCGCGACTGTGCTTGATGATTCCTTCTCGCACTTCGAAAGTGAGATTCAACCCCCGAAAGGACGCGTACTTCTCCTCGAAATCGTCGACAATACGAAGAGCATGCAGGTTGTGATCAAAACCGGATCCATAGCGGCGCATGAGCCGATCCAGCACATCCTCTCCCTCGTGACCAAAAGGCGGATGACCGATGTCGTGACTGAGGGCGAGCACCTCGCACAGATCTGTATTCAAACCCAACTGCCTGGCCACCGTTCGGCTAATTTGACCGACTTCTATGGTATGGGTTAGGCGATTTCGAAAATGATCAGAGAAGTCAGGAGCAAAGACCTGTGTTTTATTTTCCAGACGGCGAAATGCCTTGCAATGAATGATACGATCGCGATCGCGCTCATATTCACTCCGATAAGGATGTGGAGGCTCTGGGAAGCGGCGCCCTGCCGTATCCTGATTCTTGACTGCGTACGGCGCCAGTTCCATGGCCACAGTATAACAGACAGGATCGCGCGCTCCGTTTAGCGCAAGACATCATCGATCACTGTGATCGCATGGATAGAACGGTTAACTGACTTTCTGCTACACTAACTCGCTACAATGCGCCTGTAGCTCAGTAGGACAGAGCAAGGGGTTCCTAACCCCTGTGCCGCAGGTTCGAGTCCTGCCAGGCGCATTATCAATCTTTGCTTGAAAGTAAATTCGTTAACATAAGAAAACCCTCGGAAGTAACCGATTTTGGAGCCAGACCGGGGGGAGGAGATCATTTGGCAGCTAAACGCCTAACTCGAAAAGAGATTGTAAGAGAAGACGCTATTCAGAAGACGTTGACCCAGACTTCCAGCTGGCTGCTC
>DATGOF010000103.1:0-4917 GCA_035306285.1 Acidobacteriota bacterium
AACCGATTTCGTGGTTTACGTGGGAGATGGCACATCCGACGTGGAAGTAGTCCCCATGGTGGACTTACTCTTTGCCACTTCTTACCTGGCTGATTACTGCACTAGAAACAAGATCCCTTTCGTTCCCTTCGATTCGTTTGCAGATGTGCGCTCTCACCTGGAAGGGCTTCAGGCATATCGACCGACGCCTTTCACCTGTGAGCGCCGCTAGTCTCCTGAATCCGGGCGGCTCGGATGGTCGCGTAGCGCCATGGATACAGATTCTCACCTACTAAACGATTTTCGCGTTATCGTCTTCAGGGCACTCTCTAACCTCAGAGCGTTCTCGGAAAGGAACTAGTCGAAGAATGGGAACCAATACCGAATCAGTTCTTCTTGAGAAGGCTGGGTTCCGTACTCGGATAACTCAAAGGCTTCAGCATACTGAACTTGTGAACCCCTCTCCTTTCCATACAACTTGATCAACAGATCACGATAACGCTCTGCGACGCTACTGGAACGGGGCTTCCATCGGGTTGCCAGCCACTCGCGACGGGACCGTGAATCCTTCGGAACTTGGTCAAGGTAGCCCGCATTATAGGGAAGCCATTCATAGACTTGCGATTCGTGACAGTGATACATGTCGATCTTTTTCTCAATCACCTCATCGATCGCTACCACTACATCCGGTTCAAAAGGATTCGGTTTCGTAAAGCCATCGCTCATGTACATGAAGACCGGGTTTTTCTGAAGGTGTGGGGTCAGCGGGACTATATTCGGCACTGTGACCATGTAGGCAGCGTCCCTGACGACCAATCCCGCATTTCGGTGGTCGGGATGATAGTCGTTTGGCCGTGGTGTGATGACAAGGTCCGCCTCGAACTGGCGAATTTGCCGAATCACCTCTTCCCGTGTCGCCATGTCAGGAACGAGTTTCCCGTCGTCGATGTCAAGCACTACATACTCCGCCCCAATCGCCTTTCCCGCACACTGGGTCTCCAGGTAACGCCGCCGGGCCAGCGGACCACCTCCCATATCCTGATGGCCGGCATTTCCATTGGTCAGGGAAAGAAGCCTGACGTTGTGCCCCTTTGCGACGAACAGGGCGGCCGTGCCTCCGGACTTTTCGGGATCGTCAGGGTGAGCACCGATGATCAGGACATTCAACCGTTCAGGCGGCTGGTTGCCTTGGGGATACAGGGGAGCACCGCACAGTACGGTAGCTACGACAAAAGAGTTCAGGAGTTTCGTGATCATGAGAAATAAAGTAGCAAACTGCTCGAGAGCGGTCCAGCAGCCTGTTTGCAGAATAGAACATGGACCCGTGCAGGGCGTGATTTGAAAAGTGAATCGAGGATGCTTATCCTTGCCTGGGCTCGAGGAAAGAACGGGGATGTTCCTAATCGCTCTCTTCAATTTGCACCAGCGAAGAGGCCGCTTCGTCCGTGGGGCCTGGAGCTTTAAGAAGCTGAACTACTTCAGGTTCGCTTGCCACTAGGTCGCGAACAGAGCGGAATGAAAATTCCAAATCTCGTCGAATCGAGAGATGTCCGTCCTCGTTCCTGATGCTCTGTAATTCGGTGAGGGTAAACTGGCCCGCCGTAACGAGGTGATCGCTAATCAGCAATCCGAAGAAAGTATCCTTGCCGTCAAATTCGAGGACATACCATCTCCAGCTCGTGGATGAATCGAAGTAACGAATGTGCACTATCGTATCCTCGAGCGGGATACCAAGACTTGATCCAATCGCTGGGAGATTAGATGCAAGCTGCTTTGGAAGTAACTCCATAATCTGTACCTCTGATCTGATTCTACCAGTCCGGCCCGTGTCGCGAATCACGCTTTACGGACAAGCTTTGAAAAGGCAAACTGAATTGCTAAGTAAATGAAATCTAAAGGAGAACTCTAGTGAATACGTATGAGATTGGCGTAATCGGCCTGGGCGTAATGGGCCAGAATCTGGCGCTGAACCTGGCCAACCACGGCTTTCCAGCAGCGGGCTTCGATATCGACCCTGAGAAACGAGAATCTTCGCGAAAGAGATTCGAAGGCAAGGACATGGCGGTACTGGAATCGCTGGAGGAGTTCGTCGGGGCCTTAACTCGGCCACGAAAGATTCTGATGATGGTTCCTGCAGGGGAGACGGTCGATTCGGTTATCAGCGAGTTGCGTCCCTTGCTGGATGCCGGCGATGTCCTCATGGATGGTGGAAACTCCTATTTCGAGGACACCAATCGTAGAATTCAGGGACTCAAAGACTCCGATATCCTTTACGTCGGAGTCGGTGTGAGCGGCGGCGAAGAAGGCGCACTTCTTGGTCCCTCGATCATGCCGGGGGGTAACCCTCAGGCATGGCCCTTGATTAAGCCGATGCTCCAGGCCATTGCCGCTAAGGTGGATGGCACCGAACCTTGCTGCGACTGGATTGGAGAAGATGGCGCCGGGCATTTCGTGAAGATGGTGCATAACGGAATTGAGTACGCCGATATGCAGATGATCTGTGAGGCCTATTTCCTGATGGAGCGGTTGCTCAAGCTGACGCCCGCGGAAATGCACCTGATCTTTAAAGAATGGAATGAAGGGGAGTTAAACAGTTATCTCATCGAGATTACTGCCGCTATCATGTCGAAAACTGATCCAGAAACCGGCAAGCCCATGATTGATGTCATTTTGGACACGGCCGGCCAGAAAGGCACTGGCAAGTGGACCAGCAAAGTCGCTTTGGATTTGGGTATCCCAGCTCAGACGATCGCGGAAGCGGTCTTCGCCAGGATGCTGAGCGGAATGAAGGAAGAGCGAGTGGAAGCTTCCAAGATAATTTCTAGTCCTGAGAAAGCGTACGCGGGCAACAAAGGTGATTTCGTCAGCAGAATTCGCCAAGCGCTCTTTGCCTCAAAAATTTGTTCCTATGCTCAAGGTTTTCAACTGATTCGGGCAGCCAACGACGAATATAACTGGGATATCGATCTCGGAATGGTAGCCCAGTTGTGGCGCGCAGGATGCATTATCCGAGCCCAGTTTCTAGCAGACATTAAGAAGGCCTTCGAGAACCAACCCGATCTGAGAAACCTCCTGCTGGGTGAATATTTCAGAACTGCTATTGCAAGAAGTGAGCAGTCCTGGCGCAACGTCATTGCGACTGCGGTCGAGCATGGCATCCCGGTTCCGGCCTTCAGCAGCGCGTTGGCTTACTATGACAGCTACCGTCGTGACCGGCTGCCTGCCAATCTATTGCAGGCTCAACGGGATTATTTCGGTGCTCATACCTATGAGCGGATCGACAAACCGCGGGGCGAATTCTTTCACACCGACTGGAGCAATTAGAGGAGATTTTGATATGGCACGAGTGAAGATACGTTCAGATTTCTGCGAATTGGATTTCCTTTCCCTGGGGGCACTGGTCCACCGCCTGGATCCAGGGGTAATTCCGTTTAGAAAGGCACAGAGAGCGGACATCCACGTATCTGGAGGTGAATACAATGTGGCTGCAGGGTTGGCGGACTGCTTCGGTTTGCAGACCGGTATCGTTACTGCCATGGTCGATTACGGTATCGGCGAGTTGGTGCAAAATCGAGTAAGAGAGATGGGTGTCAAACCATTCTATAAATGGTTTAAGCACGACGGTGTTCGCGGACCCAACATTGCCACGGTTTACAGTGATCGGGGATTCGGGGTTCGTCCTCCGGTGGTATTTTACAACCGCTCTAATGAAGCGGCTGCGCTCTTGAAGCCGGGAGATATCGATTGGGATGAAATATTTGGTCGCGGAGTTAGATGGTTTCACTCTGGAGGCATCTTTGCGGCATTATCCGAAACGACCTCAGAGTTAATTATTGAAGGTATGCAAAAGGCGAAGGCCTCAGGGGCGGTCACTTCTTTTGACTTGAACTACCGCGTAAAGCTGTGGGCTCCAATTGGCGGATTGGAAAAGGCTCAAGCCGTTCTGCGCCGAATTGTAGAACATGTGGATGTCCTGGTCGGAAACGAAGAAGACTTGCAGACCGGTCTGGGCATACCGGGTCCCGAAGTCGCGTCAAAATCCAAGCTCGATTCTGAGACCTTTTTCTTGATGATAGAAAGGGTCATCAAGCAATTCCCCAACATAAAATCAGTGGCGACCACCCTGCGTGAGGTGGAATCCACTAACCATCACCGGTGGGCAGCCGTCCTCTGGTATGATGGAGAGCAATTTGTTACTCCTGTTCGAGAACTCAACGTGCTGGACCGCATAGGTGGGGGAGATGGTTTCGCCACCGGCTTAATATACGGGTTAATTTACGGCCGGGAGCCCGAACAAGCGTTGCGACTGGGTTGGGCGCACGGCGCACTGATAACGACTTTTCCCGGCGATGTCACGATGGCGAAATTGCCCGAAGTCGAAGCTCTCGCAAAGGGCGGGTCCGCCCGGGTGCAGCGGTAGGGAAACCCAAACTTCTCAGCTTATTCTGGGAATCAAATCAGGAGGTAGGGGAATGCAGAACAAGAGGACAGGACAGATAAACCGCCGGACGATGCTGGCTGTGGCGGGCCTCGGTTCCCTGGGTGGGTTACTGGGCGGAACATAGACGATCGCTCGTCCATGCAGTACAGCCGCTCCACGAAATATGAATCTATCGCTGGCCGCCTATTCAATGCGGAAAGAGTTAACAAGCGGGCAGATGAACCTCTTTCAGTTCATCGACTGGTGTGCTGAGATGGATTTGCCCGGCACCGAACTGACCACCTATTACTTCGAAGACGGTTTTGATGCAGCCTACCTCCGCCGTCTCAAACTTCATGCTTTTCGAAATGGAGTAACTGTCTCAGGGACTGCTATTCGGAATGATTTCTGTCTTCCTCCTGGCGCGGAACGTGACGCTGAGGTCGCTTCCGTTAAGCGCTGGCTGGAATATGCGGCAGAGCTTGGTGCGCCTCATGTTCGAATCTTCGCTGGGAGTC
>DATGOF010000104.1:0-4624 GCA_035306285.1 Acidobacteriota bacterium
CCGATCCCGTGATGCCGAGTAATATTTGTCCTCGTTTTCCAGTCTTGAGTCCCTTGGATAGCTGCTCGATCGCCTTCTTCTGATCTTCGCTGGGCGTAAACCTGGAAACCAGCTGGAACCGTCCGGATTGGGAAAGGGCCCGGCCGTAGTGGATACCTGCATAAGATAAGTCGTTGGAGTCCGTCACAGCCAACTTATTATAGAGGATTGACCGATCGGCCGTGCGCTGAGGTGAACCAGCATCCCAGTGAAGCATACCAGTCATACTGGGATGCTATAGCATCTAAAAATGAGCGGATCTATTCGTCGAAGCCGCGGAAGGGAAGATGGCTATAGGCGCTGTGAGCTTTACTGCCCGTTCTGTCAATATGGGGCCCATGAAGCGATGTAGCCTGACAGGCCTAGAAAGGACGGCATTCAAAAGAAGAGGGCAGAGAAGTAGCCAGCATGAAACCGTGAACCGTTAGAGCATCTCAGGAGACTTCAATGAATCGTCGTGATTTCGTCAGATCTACGGCTGCCGGCATCGCCGGTCTCGGCCTGCCGCAGAGCGCCTCGGCACAATCTGCCAGGCAAGGACGACCCGTCGTGATCGCGAGTGGCAACGGTCTGCGCGCAACCGAAAGGGCGATGCAATTGATCAAGCAAGGAGCGGACACACTGGACGCGGTTATCGCAGGGGTCAACCTGGTGGAGGAGGATCCCGAGGACCGTTCGGTCGGATATGGTGGGCTCCCTAACGAGGAGGGGGTGGTTCAACTCGATGCTTCTGTCATGCATGGACCAACCCGCGGCGCCGGAGCTGTCGCTGCCCTTGAAGGAATCAAGTACCCCTCGAGGGTGGCTCAGAAAGTAATGGAATACACCGACCATGTGCTTTTGGTTGGTGAAGGTGCTCTTCAGTTTGCGCTGGCGATGGGCTTTCAAAAGGAGAATTTGCTCACTGAAGAAGCGCGCGAGATTTGGATTAAGTGGAAGCGAGAGCTGAGTCCTAAAGATGATTGGATCGACCCTCAGGAGCGTCTACCGCGCTCGCTTCAGGAACCTCAACGAGGTCAGATTCGTGAAGTGCTCCGCCACTACGGAACGATCAATTGCAACGCCATCAATGAGAAAGGCGAAATCTCGGGAGTAACAACCACCAGCGGCCTGGCCTTTAAAATTCCGGGGCGCGTCGGGGACTCTCCCATCATCGGCGCCGGCCTTTACGTGGACAATGATGTCGGGGCCTGTGGGAGTACTGGTCGAGGAGAGGCCAATCTCAAGACCTGTGCGAGCTTTCTGGTTGTTGAGTTCATGCGCCAGGGAGTCTCTCCGGAAGAAGCAGGGCTGCGCGCTCTTAAGCGAATTGCTGAAATGACGATAGAGCCCTACCTGCTAGACGAGAAGGGACGGCCCAATTTCGACCTTCGATTCTATGCCGTCAATAAAAAGGGGGAGTTTGCAGGTACCTCGATGTGGAGTGGAGGAGAGTACGCTGCTCATGACGGCTCGTCTAATCGTCTGTACCCGACAGCGTACCTGTTCGAAAGAGACTAGAGATTGTCCTCGCGATGGTTTCCCCCGTGGATGGACCAACGAGAGCTTCATGGCTCGTTCATGCGGAAGTGTGACAGAAATTACCGAACCTGATTTTCGAGATGATCATAATCGAAAATCAGGACAGTTTCCTGGCTGCGAGAGAAGTGATCCGCTGCGTGATCCCGTTCAAGAAAGTGGCTCCTTCTGCGCCGCGAAAGGAACGATTTTAGGTCCTGAAGAGGTGATTTCATCGTGCGGGGCGAAGGTCGGCTCGGTTGTTTGCTGTTTACCCTTTTTCTGGCTTGTATCGTATACGTTGGCGTACAGGTAGCTCCGGCCTACATGGCCAAGCTCAATTTCGAGGCCGATCTGGTCAGGATTACCAGCCGGGCCGCGGTCGACAACTGGCGGGAACACATCGTTCGAGACCAGATCCAACTGTCGGCTGAATCACACGGACTGGTCCTGCGGCCAAGAGAAAGCATCACCATTCATCGGACCTCCCAATTCCAGACAACTCCCTTTCTTCGAATCAAGGTCCGCTACCAGCGCCCTGTCTCCTTTCTCGGTTACACTTATACTTTTGCGTTCGAGTCTGAGAGTAGCAGCATTGTGGGACGTCTTTGATTTTCGGATTGGACCTCATTCCATCCTGGATTTGTGAGGCGTCCCCGGCTCGGTTAAGTTAGTTGCTGAACGGCTACTCGAGTTCTAACCCGAAACATGTATTTGCTCAGGAAGAAAGTATGAAACAGGTGCTGGTGACAGGAGGAGCGGGCTACATTGGTAGCCACACGGTTCATGAACTTGCCAGCAGGGGGTACCAGCCAATTGTGATGGACAACCTCAGCCAGGGCCATCCAGAGGCGGTTGATGGGTTCAGGTTGGAGGAAGGGGACCTGAACAACGCTGATTTCCTCAATGATCTTTTCACCCGTTACGAATTCGAAGCCGTTATCCATTTCGCTAGTCACTGCTATGTTGGCGAATCGATGGAGAATCCGGCGCTTTACTATGAAGAGAATCTGGGAAATGCGCTTCGACTGCTGGCGGCCATGCTCAGCCGTGAAGTCAAGTGCTTCATCCTGTCATCGACCTGTGCCACCTATGGGGAACCTCAGCGCGTTCCCATCGATGAATCGCATCCTCAAGATCCAGTGAACCCGTACGGGGAGACCAAATACTTTATCGAGAGAATCCTGAAGAGCTATGACCGCGCATATGGCCTTCGATCTGTAGCGCTGCGTTACTTTAACGCTGCAGGAGCCAGTATCAGCGGAGAACTGGGGGAATCTCACAATCCTGAAACGCACCTCATTCCGCGTGTCCTGCAAAGCTTGAATGGGAAAGATTTCACGCTCGAGATCTACGGCGACGACTACCCTACCCCAGATGGGACCTGCATCCGAGACTATATCCACGTTGAAGACCTGGCTTCTGCTCATGTGAAAGCCCTTGACTGGTTGGCCGCCGGAAAACCGAGCGAGAATTTCAATCTTGGGACGGGGACCGGCTCGAGTGTCCTGGAAGTGGTCAGAATGGTTGAGCGGAAAACAGGCAAAAACGTTTCCTATCGGATCTCTCCGCGTCGTCCGGGTGACCCGCCGGTGCTGGTTGCCGATGCTGGAAAAGCAAAGAGATTGCTGGGCTGGTCTCCTCAACGATCGGACCTGGATACTATTATTGAAACCGCCTGGAAGTGGGAGCAGAATAGGCGCTATTGACGGTCCATGAGAATACGAGGCTCACATTTCCCTCAACTTCAGCCTCGACAGGCACAGGAGAACGAATGAGAGTTCTGGTGACGGGGGGCGCCGGTTTCATTGGAAGCCATCTGTGTGAGGCCCTTTTAGACGAAGGACACGAGGTTTTGTGTCTGGACAACCTTTTTTCCAGTTCAAAGCAGAATATTTATCCACTGCTCAATCGACCTGCATTTGAGTTCATTCGCCATGATGTGACGCAGCCGATATTGTTGGAAGTTGATCGCATCTTCAATTTGGCCTGCCCGGCCTCTCCGGTGCACTATCAGAAGAACCCAGTAAAAACGGTCAAGACAAATGTCCTCGGGACGTTGAATATGCTCGGGTTGGCCAAGCGAGTTCGAGCTCGAATATTGCAGGCGAGCACCTCAGAAGTGTACGGCGACCCGGAAGAGCACCCACAGACCGAAGAATACTGGGGACACGTCAATCCAATCGGCCCTCGCAGTTGCTACGATGAAGGAAAACGAGTGGCAGAAACCCTCATGCTCGATTACCACCGCCAGAATGGTGTGGACACACGCATCGCCCGCATCTTCAATACCTATGGTCCTCGTATGTCGGAGCAGGATGGCAGGGTTGTGAGCAACCTGGTGACCCAAGCACTTCAAGGGAGGCCCCTGACCATCTATGGAGATGGCTCCCAGACTCGTTCCTTTTGCTTTGTTTCGGATATGGTGGTGGGACTTCAGAAATTGATGGACATTGACGATTGTTTCAGTCCGGTGAACCTTGGAAATCCATCTGAAGTTACAATCTTCGAACTGGCCGAGCTGGTACGGGAACTGGCCAACAGTCGCTCCGAAATCCGGTTTGAGCCTTTGCCGACGGACGATCCAATTCGCCGCCGCCCCGATATCACGCGCGCTACACAATTACTGGGTTGGAAGCCAACTGTGGGGCTCCGGGAAGGGCTGGCACAGACCATCGAATATTTTGACCGGATGCTCTCAGCGCGGGAGAAAGAGAGCAGTCGTGCCAAGGCGTGATCGTAACCCATACCGGATGCTTGCAGTCTTTACCAGCATCATTTTCCTCTTGCCGTCAATGCTTTTGGGTGGATACTTCGTCGGAAGTTTTGCCGATGAAAGGCTGGGGACCGAGCCGTATCTGACGGTCCTGGGCTTAGTGCTAGGCGGTCTCGGAGGATTCGTTCAGGTTTTTCAGATCCTGAGTCGATATTGAGAACCTAACTGGACGCACCCGACAATGGAGCGGCTGAATCGTCACGCGTTGATAATTGCTCCCATGCTCGTTTTTGGCGGATTCTTTTGGAGCTGGCAAATGGGCGTTTCCATAGCCATCGGGGCGCTTCTGGCATGGCTCAACTTCCGTTGGAT
>DATGOF010000105.1:0-2257 GCA_035306285.1 Acidobacteriota bacterium
AAATAAAAAGCCTCATGATCATTTTACGCTCTTCAAGAAATATCCTGGCGCATCCAAAGCATATAAATAATTCAGAGCACAAGGATTTCTTTCTTTCGTTCATCAGGTGACTTTTAATTCGTTTGGCGAACCGTATTCGAAGTTAGTGTCCGGAATCTTTCGCAAAAATGAAGCTGAGCCTCTTAGGCGTTGGTGTATTGGTTTAGTGGTTATAGGTTCAGGTTGAAGGTGTTGTCAATCCTCCCCCTAGGGGGAGGCGCCGCGCTCAGGCGGATCGTTGCTCGGGGTCCTCTGTCAGAAGATTCATATCGAGATAGATCCGGTTATCGGACCAAGCCTTCGAGGCAATGTATCTTAATCGGGCGCATGCCAGCATCAGGGCACTTTTTCCGTCGGGAAAACTGCCCACAACCCGAGTCCTTCGCCGGATCTCCTTCATGATTCGTTCAAGCATGTTGTTCGTCCGGATACTTCGGTGGTGTTTTCTTGGGAACCGGTAATAGGTCACCGTCTCATCGATTCCCTCTCGCAAGACCCGGGCGGCGGCGCTGAGCTTCATCGCATCGAGAGCCTCGGCCACTGCGGCCGCTTTTTCTCTGGCCGCTTCAGCCGATTCCTGCGCGTGAATAGCTTTGAGCATCGCGCCGACCTGCGCCTTCTTCGAGGGCGAGACTTTGTCCATGACGTTCTTGTGAAAGTGGAAAACGCACCTTTGCCACTTCGCCTGCGGGAAGACTTCAGGGAGCGCTTGCAGCAAGCCTGCGGCCTTGTCGGAAATGACCAGGTCGATCTGCTGGAGTCCCCGGCCGTAAAGGTCCTTTAAAAGCCCCTTCCAGCTCTCCTTTGACTCGCTCATGCCCTCGACCACCCCCAGAACTTCCCGATAGCCAAACTCGTTGACTCCGATCGCCACCAGGATGCTCACATTCTCCACTTCTCCGCCCCAGGAGCGCTTCAGCCAAAGGCCATCCATGTAAACGTAGACGTAGCGACTGCGAAGTTCCCTTTGCCGCCACTGATCGATCCGCTGGTAGATCTTCTGGTTGAGCTCGCTCACGGTCGACGGGCTCACTCGCGTGCCCCACAGGGCCTCGGTGATGTCCTCGACCCGACGAACGGAAACGCCTGCCAGATACATCTCCACGAGCGATTCCTCCACGCTCGATTCACGGCGGCGGTAGCGCTCGATGATCTGCGTCTCAAAACTCGCTCCACGCAGCTTCGGCATCTTCAGCCTCACTTTGCCGGCCGACGTCTCCAGATTGCGCTCGTAATGGCCATTTCGGTGGGCGGACCGCTCGTCCTTACGCTCGTAGCGCCGAGCGTTGCAGATCTGCTCGGCCTCTGCTTCCAGAAGCCCATTGAGCGCCTCTTCCACCGTTCCGCGGACAAACCCGCTCAGGTCCTTCTTCAGATTCCCGAAGTCGATCCGCACGACTTCGCTTGATGCCGACGAATCGGCCTTTACAGTCTCATTCAGTGTCTTCTCGTTGGTGTCGTTCATTGGGTTATTTGTTTGAACACCAACTGCCTAAAGGATCATCGGCGGGAAGGCACTACCTCAATTTTGCGAAACTTTTCGGACGTTATCTCCAGACAAATTAGTTTTTATCCATATCACAAAAACCGGGGGATCTTCGTTTAAGCAGATTCTCAAGCGGAATCTCGGACCGACCTATCATGAGCACTACGGCTACATCTGGGAGGAACCATACAAGGCAGAGCAAATTGAATGGCTATTTAAAACCCATTCCGGGTTCCGTTGCTTTGTTGCCCATCGCCTGAATCTGGATTTGCCCTTCCACAGCCAACATTTTTCGTTGAAAGCGATCACCTTCGTTCGCGATCCCGCGAGCCGCTTCCTGTCGCATTATTTTTTCCATCGGAACAATGACATGCCCGGCCATGAGATCACACAAAAGCTCTCCATCGAGGAATTTGTACAACATGGATTGGTCGAGGGTAAGGAGTCGTGGCTCATCGATGGCCAACTCAAGTATCTCACCAAAAATCTCGATGCAGTGGACTTGGACGCCATAAAGAAGCTGGTGGATGCGGATCAATTATACCTCTTTCCTCTGTCTTCATTCGACGATACTTGTGTTATCCTTGAAAAAGAACTTCCTGCCTTCTTCCCGGATGCGAGTTATGTTCGTGAGAATGTTTCCATTCGGGACCAAAAAGAGTCTCCAGAATTACGAGAAAGGATAGCCTCGTACATGAACCTGGATTACCGGCTTCTCGAGATCGGGGCCGA
>DATGOF010000106.1:0-4811 GCA_035306285.1 Acidobacteriota bacterium
GGACGCCACCGCTGATCTTGGCCTTGAGAAGGTCCCGCTTGATGTCCGGGTATCCAGAATCATCGAAGGGGACGGTTTTCGGCTCCACAATCTCGTCTACCAGAGCCGCCCCGGCTTTTACATGGCTGCCAATCTGTACCTGCCGACCGAGTTCCGTCCTCCCTATCCTGCCATAATCATCAATCACAGCCATCACTATCCGCGTATCCAGGGGGAGTTACAGGACATGGGCGGCCTTTGGGCGCGAACCGGAACGGCAGTGCTGGTTGTCGAGCGTTTCGGCTTCGGAGAAAGGGTGGAAACGACTCCCTGGTACCGGCAGGCCTACGGCTCGCGGTTTAACTTCGAAAAGGAACTGAGCCTGCTCGGTGAAAGCCGCTTCATCTGGGAGGCGTGGGACATCATCCGGGGTGTTGACCTGTTTCATGAGAGGGACGACATCGATACCGATCGAATTATCGTCATTGGAGCCGTTGCCAGCGGTATGCAGGGAGCCGCATTTGCCGGAGCTATGGACGAGCGGATTTCTGCCACCATTACCTTCAACTACGACCAGGGGCACGTTGATATGTCGGAGGATCTGTTCGGAAAGCTTAGGCACCAGTTTTCCCCCTGGCTGTTGATGGCCTCTCTGGCTCCTCGCAAGTATGTGCGGGCTTTTGAATTTGGCTGGGAGGGAGCCGAAACCCCGGACTATCCTGAGCTCTATTTCGACGGCTGGAAACGGTCGCAAAAGGTGTGGGGATTCTATGATGCGCTGCCGAATTTGGAGCGGTCGCAGGCTTATGGATTGATCCGCCTCAGCATGGAAAGGGTTAGCCACTGCTTTAGCGTCGGGCCCCAGCAGCGAGAGGATCTGTATCCGATTCTGAACCGGTGGTTCAATATCCCCTTTCCCACCCAGAAAGACCTGGCGATCTTGCCCGACTCTGAGCTGAGCGTGAATCCCATCCGAGAACAGGCGACCAAGCAGGAAGCGGAGCGGCGGCTGCCTGTCGACGATCTGCTGGTGATCACCCCAAGACTGGCGTCGGAGCTCCCCCGCGTCGCGCTGCATCAGGTCTTACAGAAGCGGGCGCTGGCGGATCTCCAGACCGCCCGTCAAGAAAGGGCTCGATTATCGGTTGCCGAAAGGGGCCGCCGCCTGCAATTGTCACTGCGGGAAATACTGGGGGAGATCAACCCGCCTGACGGAGCGTTTTCAGCCACACCAGCCTGGTCGTCACAGGCGAGCTCCTTTGCGGTATCGGCGATGGCCGTCAAAGTGGAGGAAGGAATTGAAGTCCCGCTCCTTCTATTGCTTCCGGAGACCGCAAAAGGCACCCGTGTGCCGGTCGTTATCGGACTGGCCGAGGGAGGGAAAGAGCGTTTCCTCCAGGACGGATCGCCACTGGTCGAACTCCTCAAGAACGGCGTAGCGGTTTGCCTGCCCGATCTTCGAGGAACAGGTGAGACGAAGCCCGACATCGACCGAACCGATTTCGGTGCGATGCGCAGCCTGGCCCGGACCGAGCTCAGCCTCGGGAATACGATGCTGGGTGCACGGCTCAAGGACTTGCGGACTGTGATTGCGGTACTACGGGGAAGGGAGGATATCGACGCTGGTCGGATCGCCCTCTGGGGCCGATCTTTCGTGCCAGTGAATGACGATCCGTTGTTCCTGGACGAGATCCAGTATGAGAGTGGGCCTCAAATCCAGAACTGGGCCGAGCCGCTGGGCGCGCATCTGGCACTCCTGGCTGCGCTTTACGAACCGGACATCCGGGTAGTGGCAGCTCAGAATGGCCTTGTCGGATATTTGAGTGTGCTTGACGAGGCTTTCAACTACGTGCCCTACGATATGATCATTCCCGGTCTGCTGAAAGTCGCAGATATGCAGGATGTCGCGGCAGCTCTGGCCCCTCGGCCGCTGCTCCTCGGTCCTTTTGTGAATGGCCGCAATCAGGCGGTTACGGACCTGGATGACTGGGAGGCTTCGATCGGAGAGGGCTACACGGACTCGGGACTTGTCCGCTTTGAGCGAGCATTTGACGCCCATCGCACCGCCCGCTGGCTCATCGAACAACTCCAGTGAATTAAAACCGCAGAGGTACGAGGACACGGAGAATGAGTAGGACAGCCATCCTGGCTGTCCTGTTTCGACCGGCATCCCTGCCGGTCGATCTGAACCCCAGAGGTCCCGAGGACACGGAGAATGAGTAGGACAGCCAGCTTGGCTGTCCTGTTTCGACCGGCATCCCTGCCGGTTGATCTGAACCACAGAGGTACCGAGGACACGAAGAATGAGTAGGACAGCCATCCGGCTGTCCTGTTTCGACCGGAATCCCTGCCGGTCGATCTGAACCACAGAGGTACCGAGGACACAGAGAATGAGTAGGGCAGCCATCCGGCTGTCCTGTCTCGACCGGCATCCCTGCCGGTCGATCTGAACCACAGAGGTCCCGAGGACACGGAGAATGAGTAGGACAGCCATCTTGGCTGTCCTGTTTCGACCGGCATTCCTGCCGGTCGATAAAAACTCTGTGTGCCCTTTGCGTTTGTGTGGTCATGCCTTCAATTCAAAAACCTCTCCAGGCTAAATCCCGCTTTAACCCACGTTAACCACACTATAACCAGGGTTTAAGAAATATCCTTGGTAAAACAGCAGATAACAACCTTATCCTGTTTCTAACTGTCTGCGAAAAAAGCCTTTTAGCTCTATTACCAAACTCTGGCACAGCTCATGCTTTATTGAGTGCTCGAATAGAAAGCAAACAGAGAATTGAGAGGAGGTAGTGATGGGCACTCTCGAGATGGAAAACAGTAACGAAGGGTTAGATTCAGTCGCGATGACCGTGAAACTTCGGGTGACCGAGCCCGAGGTTCTAGTGGAGCTCTCTAATTACGAGGAGGGACCGGAGCGGGAGCATTTTGCTTTGAATGCACTAAGAGTCGGTGTTCTCGCTATTCAACAGGCGGGTGGTGTGCTCGACGCAGCAACGCTGCGAAATGAAGGTGAGCGAATTCTCGGTGAGTTGGAGCGACAAATCAGACAGCGGACAGATCAGATCAGCAGCACGCTGAAGCACTACTTTGACCCGATGCATGGAGATTTTCCGCGACGTCTGAAGCAGCTTCTTGAGCAAGATGGAGAACTAGAATCGTTCCTCAAGAAACACCTGAAGGGAGACTCCTCGACTCTGGCTCAGACTCTTCTGAACCATGTGGGGGAAGGAAGTCCCCTCCTCCAGAAGCTTTCTCCGGAGCGTAACGACGGTATATTGGCGGCCCTCCAAAAAGTCGTAGAGGAAGCTCTTAAGGTTCAGAGAGAGCGCATCCTGTCTGAGTTTACTCTCGATCGCGAGGATTCCGCTCTGGCTCGCCTGTTGTCGGAACTCACGGACAGCAACGGCGAGCTGCGTGATGACCTGAAAGAGGATTTCGAGTGTATCAAATCTGAGTTCTCTCTCGACAATGATGACAGTGCACTTTCACGTCTGGTCTCCCGGGTCGAGCGAGCTCAGAGGATCATCTCAGATGAGTTCTCGACCGAGAATGAAGACTCTGCGCTAAGCCGCCTGTCGAAGCTCCTGGAGTCCACTCATGAAACGGTTGAGGCCAAACTGACACTCGACGATGAAGATTCCCCGCTCAGCCGCCTGAGAAGAGAGATGCTGAAAGTAATCGATGAGCTCCGAAAGTCAAACACTGATTTCCAGGGTGAAGTTCGATCCATTCTGGAGTCTTTGCAGGCGCGAAAGGAAGAGAGCCGGCGTTCGGTCAGGCACGGTGTCAACTTTGAGGAGGAAGCCGGCGCTTTCCTTCAAAGAGAAGCACAGCGTTTGGAAGACATTTATGAGGCAACCGGCAATACCACCGGGCGTATAGCTCGCTCCAAGGTGGGTGATCATGTGATCACTCTCGGTCCAGACTCGGCTGCGCCGCAAGGACGAATTGTCATCGAAACGAAACAGTCCAAATCCTATTCTTTGGCAAAGGCCCTGGCTGAGATTTCCGAGGCTCGAGACAACCGCAAGGCGGAAGTAGGTCTTTTCATTTTCTCGCGTACAGCGGCTCCTGAAGGAGTTCAGCCTCTAGCGCGCTACGGGCAGGATGTTGTGGTCGTTTGGGACAGCGAAGATCCTGATACCGATTTCTTGCTGAAGGCGGCCATTTCCTTATGTAGAGCTATGGTCATCCGGAGTGCTGCTGAAGACAAAGCCTCAGAAATGGGTCTTACCGAGATCGAAGAAGCCATTCTGAGAATTACTAAAGATGCCGAAGGTTTATCGGAAATCAGTAGCTGGGCCTCAACAGTCGAGCGAAACGGGAAAAAGATTCGGGATAAAGCCGAAAGGCTTCAGGCCGATTTAGAACAACAAGTAAGTCGGCTCGAAGACTCACTCAGCTCTCTCAAGAGTAGCCTTTAGTGAAAACCATCGAACCCAACTATGTAGCTGTTAATCATCTAATCAGGAGGGATTTAGCGATGTCGTGGAAGCTCAACTGCTGGACAATCTTGCTCGTCGTAACTATCTGTACAACACTTTTGTCGGTTACTACCGCAGCTAAGAATAAATCCAACGAAATGCTTTTCGACAAGGTCGAAATTCGCACTACCTTCGGGACAGCCGAAGAAGGAGACAATGGGAAGCTTGCCGTCAGTGGAGAAGCTATTCGTTTCGTCGACAAGAAAGGTCGTGAGCACTTCTCAATTCCCAGTAACGCCATCAATGAAATTTTTTATAGCCGCGTTTCCGGACGTCGAATCAAGACTGCGATAGTTGTCAGTCCGTTACTGCTCTTCTCAAAAGGGAAGAAACATTATATGA
>DATGOF010000107.1:0-8177 GCA_035306285.1 Acidobacteriota bacterium
AAGAATGCCGGATCGATCTCATCGCCCAGGCCTGGTCTGTCCTCTCGGGCGCTGGCGATCCTTCTCGCGTCGTGACTGCCATGGAATCGGCCAGAGAGCACCTTTTCCGTGAAGATGCCCGACTGCTCCTACTGCTCACCCCACCTTTTAACAGAACTCAATGGGATCCTGGTTATATTCAGGCTTACCCCCCGGGAGTCCGCGAAAATGGTGGACAGTATACTCACGGCGCCATCTGGGGCGTGTGGGCACTGGCTAAAATGGGGGAGGGCGATCTGGCCACCAACTTCTTTCGGTGGTTGAATCCGGTCCTTCGCACGAGCATCGATTCTGAGGCGGAACGATACCGCGTAGAACCATACGTGATGGTGGCCGACATCTATGGTGAAGCTCCTCACGTGGGGCGAGGGGGATGGACCTGGTACACCGGATCCGGAGGATGGATGTATCGTCTCGGACTCGAGGCGCTACTCGGTTTCCGGCTCAAGGGAGATCATATTGAAGTCTTGCCCTGTGTTGCGTCCTCCTGGCGAGAATATGAGATTTGTTATCGTCACGGTGAGACCACCTATCGGATCACCGTCACCAACCCTGACGCCGTTCAGTGTGGAGTTCGAAGGGTATTCCTGGATGGGAATCTGCTGGCGGATTGCAGAATTCCGCTCAAAGACGATGGAGGAGATCACGAAGTCAGGGTCGAGCTGGGAGGTGCTAAGCCGTCGATGGAGAGCTGATGCGCGGCCACTGAGAAGGGGAGTTGTGCCCCGGGTGATGATGCTAACGGCAGGCTTCAAGAAAGGCAATCAGGTCCGCTAACTCACTCTCAGACAGCACTTGCTCCAGACCATCAGGCATTATCGAGGTTGCTGTCTCTTCGATGCTGATTATCTCCGATAACGGAATACGAACCGCAGAGTTCGGACTGATAGCGAGAACCAGATTCTCCGCGCTGCGCTCCTGGACGATACCTGACCAGGTTTCCGTGTTCGTCCGCACTCTCCGGGATTCGAATTCGCGTACCAGGCTGGCGCTGGGATAAAGAATCGACTCCAGAATCTCATAGCGTGACCGAATGGCGCCGATGTTGGTCAGATCCGGCCCGATTCGGCCACCTTCCTCTCCTACGGTGTGGCAACTGGAACACCCGACCCGACTTCCGAAGAAAATCATGCGCCCCCTGGCGACACTCCCTCCGCTCAACATGCCTTCCAGTCGAAGCAGGCGGCTCACGGGATTCGCGTCGTCCTCAACGCGATCGGCTCTAAGAGTTTCGGCCCTGGTTCGAATGTTTGATGGATACTGCTCCAGGAGCTCCAGCAATTTTTGTCGGACACCGCCTTCGAGGCCGAAACTGATCCTTTCCAGCGAGGATAGAAGAGCCTCCCCCACTTCCTCGTCACTACTGCTGCGAAAGACGTCCAGTATCTGAGGCAATATCAGAGGATCGGAGTGCGGCAGAAGATCGCGTGCAAGATAGAGCAGTTGCTCCTTCTCCAAGCGGGCCGAACCAAGTACAGCAGCGGCCAACTGCCGGCGGTTGGCATCCCGACTCACTCCAAGCTCGTTAACGAGATGATCTAGCTCAGCCGGCGTCAGCCAAGATCTGGTCGTGACCAGGGCATAAAGGGCACGGCTACGGAGCTCCGGAGACAATGTCTCGTCTGCTGCTATTGTTTCCAGTTCCTTTTCGTATCCCCCCAAGCCGTGGAACCGAATGGTCTCCACGACTTCCGTTACAACTCCCGGCTGGGTAGTGGTTAACAACTCTCGCACTCCCCCTCTCCAGGAGTCGGGAAACTCAGCCACCGAACATCCTCTCACCGCTCGAAGCATCAACTGAGTAACCGTGGCCTCAGCATCCGGCTTTAAGAACCGACCGATTAAATTCTGCCCTTCTTCCGTTCGGCAAAGAGAAATCAACACATTCGTGAAGGCGGACTCATGAGTTTGGAGCGCTGTCGGGTTTTCCAGAAGGTCGGTCAGCACTGGTACTGTGTGGCCGGCCCATTCAGGATGACGAGATGCTACCAACAGCCCGGCCCGAAAAAGACCCGTATCCTCGCTCGTCAGACTGCTTAGAGCTACTTCAGGACTAAGCGACCGGTTCTGCAATTGATCCAGCGCCATTAAAGCCGCCTTTTGGACAGACGCGGGTCGATTCTGAAGTACAGGCAGCAGCAAATCGGGCCTGTCCAAACGGATCAATGAATAGATGATGGAGTGTTCTAGAAAACGATCTTCTACGCTATCAGCTGCATCCAAAAGGGCCGGTACTGCCCGGCCATGTCCAATTTGCCCCAGGGCAGTCGCGGCCTGGCGGCGCACCGCCACTGAGGGGTCGGATAGAACAGCCCTCTGCAACTGCTCCAAAGCCCCGGCATCGCCTTCCAGTCCAAGACACCGCGCTGCCGCAATCCGCACCTGTGCAGCGGGATCACTCAGGGAGTCTCTGATCGCCTGGAGGGCTACCTGGCCCCCGATCCTGTACAGCGTGAAAACCGCCCGCGCTCGACTTTCCGCGCTCAGATTTCCAGGACGCTGCCGAGATTCCGCCAGCAAGGCCGCGATAAAGGGGGCAGCGAATTCTCCGTCATTGACAAGGCTTTCCGTCGCTCTATCTCGAACAGCAGGCTTGGGGTCGTCAAGATACTTCACCTTCTGCCCGGCGGTCAGGTCTCTAAAGTTGATGCCCTTCCCTCGTGGATCGAGCGGCAGAGGACTGTCCTTGCGACCAATCCTGTAGACGGCCCCATAGGCGTCCGGATGCCCAGGGCCCGTGATCGGGCAGCTGTACCAGCCTCCCGTATCAATTACAAGCAGGGTCCCGTCAGCGTCCTCGAGCACATCGGTCGGATGGAAGTGCATCTCTTCAGAAGACAGGAATATCTCGTCTTCCGTACGAAAAGAGGCTCCATCTCGGAAAAGCCGATGCCTGAGCACACGCCGGGTGTTGAACTGTGCGCTGAAGAGGTTGTTATGGAAGTCCTCGCCAAAAGCAGCACTCCGATATCTGGCCAGACCGGATGGAGCAACCCTGCCGAAGCGGGTCATCACCGGCATCAAGTCACCGGTAAGAATCAGGCCGTCTTCCTGCACTGAAGGATGGGGCTTTGGATAGACACCACCCTCGACCCAGTGGATCAGTGCGTCTCGTTCTCCTGCCTGAGGGTCAACAAAATAGGTCATGGTTCCCACTACTTCCCCGGAAGGAAGAAAAACCAGTTCGACGGGATTGTCGAAGCCGCCGGCACTGTACATCTCCAGGTCGCGACCATCGGGCCTGAACCGCCACACTCCTGCCGACTTTCCTTCCAGGCGAGTGCCCCTCCTGGTCTGAACGCTGTACCCGTGACGCCCATCAGTTACATACAGCCATCCTTCCGGCGAAAGATAGGGACCGTGCAGAGTAGCCGAGTTGGAAGATAGATTCCATCCGGTCAGAACTACCTGGCGGTCGTCTGCCCGCCCGTCGCCGTCAGTATCGCGAAAACGGAGCACATCGGGCGCAGAGGCGACATAAAGACTGTCTTCAAACCAGACCAAACCCTGTGGCCAGCTCAGACCGTCGGCGAAAACCTGGCTGTGGTCATAAATACCATCTCCATCCTGATCCTCGAGCATTCGAATGAAGTACGTGGGACTTTGTCGTCTTTCTTGGACCGTAGGCATACGACCAGTTGACTCGCAAACAAACAGACGCCCTGTCGGATCGAAAGCGCCCACCATCGGATACCGCGTCAGTTCAGGCGTGCTTGCGCGAATGACACTAAACCCCTCGGGCACCTCAATTGCATCAATGCCGGTGGCTTTCAAACCACCATTGGGCTGGGTGTCATGAAGGAAGAGGAAAGCAGCCGCTCCTACCGCTGAAACGATCACGACTAACAGGCTGATGACACGTAATACTCGAGATACGCTCATGACGACGGCGCCGATTACTCTCTTTAAAGCCACAGGGACCGGAAGGCTTCCGTCACTCTTGTCGGGCGGACGGCCGATCAGCGACGATAGCACGCACTTTTCAATGCTGTAAAGGGAACAAATTGGCAGTTCTCATCGAAACTCAGGCCAACTCTAATGTCGGGAGAAAAGCAGGAGCGCTCCGGGCCCGGGTTGCCTGTTCAAACGCGTAAGCAAAACGAAACAGTTCAGGCTCGCTCCATGCCCGCCCCAGGAAGGAGAGCCCTACCGGTAATCCTCGGATCGAGCCCATGGGGACAGTAATGTGGGGGTATCCGGCAATGGCGGCAGCACCACCCGATCCTCCTGAAGAATTATCGCCATTAACGAGATCGGTCAGCCATGCCGGGCCTCCGGAGGGTCCCACCAAAGCATCGAGGTGGTAATGAGCCATCAGCCGGTCAATTCCTTCCTCGCGGGAGAGCCGCCGGCTCAGCTCCAGTGCTTTTTGGTATTCCGTGCTCCCTTGAGGGTCCTTCTCGAGCTCCAGGGCCTCAAGAAATATATCCTGGCCGAAATAAGGCATTTCGCTCTCCTGGTGTCGTTCATTGAAGGCAATAAGATCTTCGAGGGTCCGGACTTCAGCATCCGGTGCCCACTCGACAAGATAATCCCGAACGCCCTGGGCGAACTCATAGAGAAGTACCTGGTAGGAAGGGCCCCCCATCCCCTGACGCAGTCGCAGATCAGGTTCGTCAACCAGCTCCGCTCCCAGGCGACGCAGTTCGCCAAGCGCTTGTTCCATCAAAGCATCGACATCGCGGTGGAAGCCGAAAAACTGACGCAGTACCCCGATCCGCGCGCCCTTCAATCCATCAGGATCGAGGAACTGCGTATAATCGCTGCTCAGGTGACCGCCGGCGGCCTCGGTCGCAGGATCGCTTGGGTCAACTCCGACCAAGGCCGATAAAAGCAGGGCAGCATCCCGGATGGTCCGGCACATGGGACCCGCCGTATCCTGGGTTTTCGAAATCGGGATGATTCCCGACCGGCTGATCAGTCCCACCGTAGGCTTCACTCCGACGATGCCATTGACATTGGAAGGACAGGCGATCGAGCCGTTGGTTTCGGTGCCGACCGCCGCCGCACAGAGGCTCGCAGAAACTGCAACTGCCGATCCCGAGCTCGAGCCGCACGGATTTCGGTCCAGGACGTAGGGGTTTCGACACTGCCCTCCTCTCGCGCTCCAGCCGCTGGACGAATGGCGGGATCGGAAATTCGCCCATTCGCTTAAATTTGCTTTCCCAAGAATGACGGCGCCCGCTGCTCTGAGGCGATCCACCAGGAAGGCATCACGCCGGGCCGTCACACCCTCCAGAGCCAAAGACCCCGCCGTCGTCATCATCCGATCCTTCGTCGCAATGTTGTCCTTCAGCACAACGGGGATTCCGTGCAGCGGTCCCCTGGCTCCGCGGTCGCGTCTTTCGTCATCCAATTCCCTGGCTATCTCTTCGGCGTCCGGATTCAGCTCAATGATGGATCGCAATATCGGTCCCGACCGGTCTACGCTTTCAATCTCCTTCAGATAAAGACGCGTCAGCTCCAGGGCCGTATACCTTCCCGTCTCCATCGCCTCCTGTAGCTGGCTGATACCGGCTTCCGACAGCTCGAAGTCGGACGCTTCCGAACCGTTCCGGGTATCCCCTTCGCCCTGGAGACTGCACCCATAACCAGATGCGAGGAGTCCGGCCCCACTGGTCTTTAGAAAGTGTCTCCTGTCAAGTAACCCCTTCTTCCCACAAACCTCAGTCATACCTCCTCCTCCTCGGGATTAAGCAAGCACCCCACCGAAATGTACCGGCGTCCTGCAACGGCGTGTTCTCCCATGTTGCAAACCGGGTTGTCACCAGATGGCAAGATGCAGGTTCGTTCTTGGTCACGACAAATCTCAGGCCGGTAGCACAAACGGTGCCAGTCGTCTCTATGCCAGATTCGGTGGCGCCTCAAATCCCCCGATGAGATCCGCCAGCCGAGCCGCAAGATCGATGGTGGTTGGATCCTCCATAAACGGCCCCATAATCTGGATGCCGACCGGCAACCCTTCAGCAGTCCTTCCCACTGGAGCCACGGTTGCCGGACAACCGGTCAGAGTCGGAGCACAGATCCACCGGAGAAGATCCCCGTACTGTCGGACTCCAGCCGATGTCTGGAGCTTCCGCTCGAAAAAAGAGAGCTTGTGGTCGTGCCGAAATGCTGGAACAAAGGCGACCGGCATTAAGAACGCATCGAAACTTTGAAAATAGTTCTGCCACTTCTGCCGATATTCCAGCCGGAGTGAACTGAGCCTTAGCCAATCAGAAAAGCTCAGCTCACTGCCCTGAAGCCAGAGCCTTGCATAGTCGCCCCAGTCTTTGTCGAGAGAATTCCTGAGCAGTTCCATTTCTTCGGGGCTCTGCGCCTCAGAGAAACTTGCGGCAAGAAGCGGGAGGTAAGTCTCGAACATCTCCCGAAAAGTGACTCCCTCGGGCCAACCTTCCACCAGCTCCAGACCTGAGCTGCGTAGGCGGTCAACCGTCGTTTCCAGTATCGACTTCACCTCGGGAGTAACCGGGCAATAGGAGTCGTCAAGCAAGAAACCCAGCCGGAAGTCCCTGAGCCGGTCCTTTCTGCCGGAAGGAAGACTCAGCTGTAGAGCCAGGCTGGCCGGCTCTTCGGGTCCTGCAGTAACCTTCAGGGCCAGCAGGAGGTCCTCCGCACTTCGAGCGAGTGGGCCGCAGACATTTAAGTATGAGGGAAGCACTACGGTCCCGGGCATGGGGGGTATGTGTCCCGAGCAAGGCACCAAGCCGACCGTCGGTTTATGACCATAAACGCCGCAAAAATGAGCAGGTACGCGAATTGAACCTCCAATATCGCTTCCAAGCTCAAGAAATCCCATGCCGGAAGCCAGAGCTGCCGCCCCTCCTCCCGTGGAGCCGCCTGGAGTCCGCGACAAGTTCCAGGGATTATTCGTGGTTTCCGCCACTTCGTTGTAGGACTGCATGTCGCTGCCGAACTCAGGGACGTTGGTCTTTCCGACCACCACCGCCCCGGCATTTTTGAGGCGAGCAACCACTGTCGCATCCCGGTCAGGGATGTATTCGCTAAAGAGGACCGAGCCGGCAGTTGTTCTCAGGCCGGCGGTTTGAAACGTGTCTTTGATGACGATTGGAAGGCCATGTAACGGTCCCAACTCCTGATTCCGGTTCATCGTCTCATCACAGCGCCGGGCCTGCCTTCGAGCTTCCTCTAGATCGAGCGTGACAAAAGCGTGAATCTTTGAATCGTGTTCTTCGATCTGTGACAGGACTTGTTCCAGCAGCTCTACGGCCGAGATTCGTTTCTGGCGAATCGCCTGAAGCGCCTCATGGGCGGACGCGAAGCACAGGTCTGGTCGAGAACTCTGTGAAGGGGTCGTAAGGGCTGGTGGCGATGAGGTCAGGAAGGCGGCGGTCGCGAGCGAGGTCAATCTTAGAAAATCGCGGCGCAAAGGCTTCTTCCGCGTCATGGCTTTTCAGAATTTACACTTCGGCCGAAAAAAGCACAAGAGCCGATAAAAACGAGGTCGCGAGATCTTCACCCGTAGAGGCATAGAGTGCGAGATTTTCACTGCCGAGGTACAGAGGACACAGAGGAAGACTGCGCTGAAAAGCGCAGAAGAATCCAGGAGCCTGGGGCAAGCCGAAGGCGCCGCCCCAGGAATATGGCATCCAATACACCTACTGTCCTGAAGGGACAGAAGAATTTAATACTTTGCAATGGATTCGAGGGATTATTCAGGCTGTTCCCTGCCGGGCAGCCAAGCCATCAACCGACCACTCTCAAAACTCTTCCATCGGCTTCCCCTGAGCTGCGTAGCCTCCTATTGGAATACTTTCACTCGGATTGGTCAAATGGGGCATCGGTGACGCCTTGAACAGTCTCTGGCATGGTTTTCCGATCAGCCGTGCCCACATAGTTGAACGGCTTCGCCTTGCACTATCCGTCGAAATGCCCGTATTCGCGTACATATGCCGGTATAACTTGGAAATCAGCAGAAATGCCAGCCGAGATTTCATTGTCGAGACACAGGCTGACCGCTTCCAGACCGCCTTCAAGCTGTAAAATTGATCCCATACCTTCTGCGTTGCCTCACGAATCTCACGGGCGGTCATGGTGGGATGTTGGACTGTCGTCAAGCGCTTCCTCTCACTTTGCGGCAAAAGCCAGTAGCGGCTGCCCGGAAATCCATTCACGCC
>DATGOF010000108.1:0-2053 GCA_035306285.1 Acidobacteriota bacterium
AAGATTTCCAGGTTGGAAAGTGATTCAGCTCTCTGCCGGAGGCGATCAGGGGCAGGACTGATCCGGGCCGCATCTCTTAGGTGGGAGAGAACGGCTGCCAACCTGCGACGAATTTTCCAGGAAGCCGTGGACGGTGCGTCAGAATCGGCCTGCCATGAGCCCTCTCTTCCAGGCAGCGGGCTACCTAAGAGTCAGTCAATTCTATGAAGCAACTAATCCAATCCAGAAAGGCCACTACGATTGAGGTTCCGGCTCCGGTCTGCCGCGACGGCCACATTCTGGTGAAAAATTGCTATTCGCTGGTTTCCAGGGGAACAGAAAAGAACGCCATCCAGTTTGCCCGAAAGAGTCTCTTGGGTAAGGCGAAGAGTCGGCCCGACCTGGTCGCCAGGGTAGTCGAGAAGGCCAGACGAGACGGATTGATGTCTGCTTATGACACCGTCCGGGGGCACCTTGGCACTGGCCTTGCTCTGGGGTACAGCTCGGCGGGACATGTCATTCAGGTAGGCTCTGGAGCGGAGGGCTTTCAAGTGAGCGACCGGGTCGCCTGCGCCGGGAGCGGGTACGCTGTCCATGCGGAAGTTATCAGCGTTCCTATCAATTTGGCAGCCGTGGTTCCAGCGGGCGTTTCGCTGGAGGAAGCTTCCTTCGTGACGATCGGAGCGATTGCGGTCCAGGCCGTGCGCACCGCTGAACTTCGCCTGGGAGAATCGGTCCTCGTCATCGGCCTCGGATTGATCGGGCTGACGCTCGTGCAAGTCCTGAAAAGTGCCGGGTGCCGTGTGGCGGGCATCGATCCAGTGACCTCTCGCTGTGCGCTGGCTCGAGAGCTCGCCTGTGATCTCACCTCGGTGGATAGCCGCGATATCGAGAGACAGCTGGTCGACTGGACCGGGGGAGGAGGCGTGGATGCGGCTATCATTGCCGCTTCGAGTCCTGATAACCAACCGGTGGAACTGGCTGCTCGTGTGTGTCGTCACGGCGGCATGGTTGTCGTTGTCGGTGCGGTTGGTATGAACCTGCCTCGCCGGCCGTTCTACGAGAAAGAATTAACCTTTCGAGTTTCTCGTTCCTACGGCCCAGGACGCTATGATCCCGAGTATGAGGAGAAGGGGCGTGATTACCCGTTTGCCTACGTCCGGTGGACGGAGAAACGAAACATGGAAAGTTTCCTCGAGCTCCTTAGAGCGGGAAAGGTTACAACCAGGCCCTTGATCAGCCATCGATTTCCGATCGATCAAGCGGCTGACGCATATGGGCTCATCTCGGAAGATTCTCACCAGGCTTCTCTGGGCGTTCTGCTGAGCTATCCGGAGGACTACAGTGCGAAGTATCGTCTCGACCTTCGAACGCCTCCTACCCGAAAGTCTTCGGGAAGGATCTCTGTCGGGTTACTGGGGGCCGGGAACTTTGCTCGAAGCGTTCTGATTCCTGAGTTGCAACGACTTCCGGAGGTTGAACTGGTCGGCCTCTGCAGTGGTACGGGACTGGGAGCGCGCGAGGCAGCTGAGCGCTTTGGATTCAGGTTTTGCACCACTTCCGAAGATGAAATCTGGAATGACGGGGAGATCGATTTGGTGGTCATTGCCACCCGCCATCATCTGCATGCCCGCCAGCTGATTTCCTCGCTGCGAGCAGGAAAACATGTCTTCTGCGAAAAACCACTTTGCCTGAACCTGGAAGAACTGTCGTCGATCGTAGCGCTCCAGCAGGAGTTTGGCAGGCAGAACCTCGCGCCAATGATAATGGTCGGATTCAATCGGCGGTTTTCGCCAATGATCTGTGAAATCAAAGAACACTTGAGGGATAACTCTTCCTGGATGTTGCAACTGCGTGTCAATGCCGGATCCATTCCAGCTGAGCACTGGATCCATGACCCTGACCAGGGAGGAGGCCGGATCATTGGCGAAGTATGCCATTTTGTCGATCTTTTCTCCTACCTCGTAGGCGAGTCGGCAGGCTCAGTACTGGCCGTTGCGGCTTCGTCGGGACGTTCTGGACACCTCGAAGAAAACCTTTCCGTGCGCTTGACTTATCCTGGAGGATCGGTAGC
>DATGOF010000109.1:0-5820 GCA_035306285.1 Acidobacteriota bacterium
GGTTCTGCAGGTCGCCGGTGCCAATAGATTGCTCTTCGGAACTGATTCGTCCTATTTTCCGAGAGGGTGGAATCGGACCGTGTTCGATGATCAGCTAAAATGCGTGGAAACGCTGAACGTCGGAGAAGACACCGTAGCTAAGATATTCGGAGAGAATTTCGATCGGATTTTTCCCTTATAGCAACGGAGAAAACTGCGGTTCCGAGGCGACCATTTTCGAGTATCAGGCGTCTTTGACCTCGCCCTTGAGGAGGGCCTCGTAAGCCTGCTTAATTAGCGTGTAGTGTTCTTCCTCTTCTTCGGCAAATCGTAAGAAGACATCACGCCCTCGCGTATCATTGAAACGCTCTGCGTATTCCTTGAAGAAATCGTGGGCCTCTTTTTCCATCTTCATGGCGAGCCGGAAGGCCTCCTCTTCCGTGAGGTCTTCATGCAGTTTCTTCTTCACTTCTTCACGCGAGGGAAAAATCTTTTTCAGGGCGTCATAGTCGAAGTGTAGGAAGACCGGCGCGTTTAGAACCTTTTCATTTCCCTTGATGAGCCGATCCCACTCCTCGCGCAGATCTCTCAGGTGATTCTTCTCGTCTTCCAGCATTGTCAGGAAGGTCCTGCGCGTCGAATCGTGAGCCACCGTTTCAGCAGCTGTCTTATAGAAATTGACTCCTCGCTGCTCGGTTTCCATGGCAATTCTCAGTGCGTCCCGCGCAAACACCAGATCTGAATTGACGACCTCCCGCTCTGACTGCTGCTGGACCTGGCAGTCACGACAGATGCCGAAGATCTGAAAGCGGTTCCTGACTGCCTGGAAGTCATATTGAGCCACTATCTCTTCTTGCAATTTCTCGAGTTCCGGGCTGAAAAACTCGATCGTATGATTGCACTCGATACAGACAATGTGGTGATGTCGGGGGCGCTTGTAGAAATGTTCGAATCGGGTACGTCCGTCGTCCAGATCTGTTTCCCTGGCCAGGCCGCAATCGGTCATTGCCTTGAGGGTTCGGAAAACCGTCGCATATCCGATCCGCTTGTCCTTTTTCCGTACCATGTCATAAAGCTCATCGGTGCTGACATGCCGACCCTCTGCCTCGAGGAAGGTTCGCACGATCAGTTCTCTCTGACGAGTCATGCGCAGCCCTTCTCTGCGCACGTAATCGGCGAACACTTGCAATTCTTCTTCAACCTGTTCTATCGATTGTTTCATTCTTTCTCGAAGAGTGTTCTTATCCCTGGAAGCATCGAAAGTATGTACTACCTAATACTATTTCCCAATTAGTATAGCAGCAAGTCCTCTTTTCATATCTTTGAAGCCAGGTGCATACCCCGTTGTCTACCCAGTATAATCGATCGATACAAGCCCTTTTCCTCCACCGATGGCGTCGGGAGAGCCCATCATGATTCGATGTCTTCTTTCTCCCTGATAAACTCGAGTACCGCTTCATAGGAGGACCTGGCTTCTACACCACCCGGGAAGGTACAGCTGCGACCGGCCGCCGCATTCCCGAAGCGTGCAGCTGCAATAACATCCATTCCCTTTTCCAGGCGACCAAAGAGAAAGGCGGCATCGAAAGTATCGCCGGCACCCGTAGTATCCACCACTTCCACCTTTTTGGCGGGAATTCGGACCGGCTGCCCATCACAAATCACGAGCGCACCCCGCGGCCCCAGTTTAATCACCGGCATCGCGGTTCGTCCTGCCAGCTTCAAAAGAGCCTTTTCGGGATCGGCCACACCGGTAAATGAGAGGGCCTCATCCTCATTGAGGAACAGATAGTCGAGCACTGGAAGCCAGTCGTCCAGAAACTCCCAGGTCTCGGTCGGATCCCACTGCGTATCCAATGACGTGGTCTTACCCAGGCGCCGAGCCAAGTCAAGGACCACACTGATGCGCGGTCGAAAGCGGGTCTGCTGATAAGGACCCGCGAGATGGAGATGATCGAAACGTCCCAACAGCTCCTCAGTGAGTTCGCTCCCGTCATACTCAGCGATCGTCCCGGGGTACGTCACCTGAGAACGGGTGTCCTCATAGATCAAATTGACCGTCACCCCGGTTCGAACTTTGTGGGTTCGCCGAACCAGATCGGTATTGACACCAAAACTCTTCATCCCCCTCAGCATAAACTCGCCGTCATCATCCATTCCGGCCAACCCGGCGAACGAGGCATCTCCCCCCAGTGACGCATAGGCGCAGGCACAGATAGCAGCCGCACTTCCGAGAGTCACGTCATAACTCGAACACGTGATCTCTCGGTCAACAACCGGAAGCGTCGTCAACCCGCCCATGATGATGTCGATGTTAATGTCTCCGACGAAAAGTACTGTCTTCATTCCCGATCCAATTCCCACATCTCAGGCTCTCACTACATTGACTCCCAGCGACCTGAATTCGCCAACATGGCTTTCCGTAACTCCTCTATCAGTGATAATCCGATCGACTCCGTCCGGAGGACAAATCACAGCCAGGCTGCGGCGGCCGAATTTGCTATGATCGGTCACCACGATGACCTCACGAGCGATTCGGATCATTGCTTGATTCACACTGGCTTCCGCCAAATTGGGAGTCGTGAAGCCAAACACCGGATCGACTCCATCGACTCCTAGAAAGAAAATGTCCGCGGTCAACTGAGACAACGTTGCCTCAGTTAAGTGGCCTACCAGTGAATAAGACCTCTGGCGAAGAGTGCCTGCCGTCAAAATCACTTCAATTCCCTGCGCCTCGGAGAGTTCGAGGGCGATATTCACGGCATTGGTGATCACCGTAATATTGTTGAACTGTTTCATGGCACGGGCAATCGCGGTGGTGGTCGAACCAGAGTCGAGAATTACCGATTGTCCTTCATGGACAAAAGAAACGGCTTTTTGCGCAATGGCTGCCTTCTCCCCCCCGTGCAGCTTTTCCTTCTCACCGAGGGCGCGATCCATCAAGGCCGAGTCAACGTTGACCGCCCCGCCATGGGTTCTCAGAATCAAACCTTCCCGGGCCAGCGCATTCAGGTCATTTCGCACCGTTACCGCAGAAATTGAAAGCTCGCCGGTCAGGTCGGAAACAAGTACGCGACCCTCCTTAGCAACCTTTTCCAGAATGAAGCGCTTCCGCTCTTCTGTCAGGCGCCTCTCTTTGCGAGGGCTAGATACTCTTGCCATATTGGTTTGCTGGAATCTTTGAAGCTATCAACACAGTGACAGCGCGTAGAGCGGTCGACCCCTGGGTCCATGGAGTCTATCGTAACTCCCTTAGACCCTGAACCGCCCTTGATTAATCCCCACTTTCCTGTACCGGCCCGCCGTTAAATGTTCTCGTAGAGCCGGTTTGAGCCTACCGGCGCGGAGGCAGGGTCCTGCCGCCCCAGCCGTGCCTGCCGCCTACGCCACTAGCCCGTCGTCACGATGGCTGCTCATGAAGGCATGGAACGACGGTACAGAGGGCCGTATCCTCGCCTGTATCCTCTTTTTCTCCGGTTCGCTGAGCGGCTTAAACTGTCGGGCAAGTTCGATGTTCTCCATCACGTACTCTGGTTTGGGCATGCCGACGATACAGGCGGCTACTGGCAGGCTCATCGAGTAGTAAAGCAGATCTCTTATTGGAAGCTTGCCCAGTCCAGTGCCCAGCAGTGTTTCTTGCCCGGTGATCTTCATGGCCAGAATGCCCAGGTTCTTTCTTCGGGCAACCGGCAACGCGATCCTCTCAAACCCGGTCGAAAATCCGGAATCGGTAGCGGCGTTAAGGGCCATCATCACACAATTGAAATCATGCCGCTCCAGGGCAGTCTTCATTGTCTCGGCATCAGTATGCGAGGTTATCCCGATAAAGCGAGCCATCTTTTCGTCCCGAATTCGATAGAGCGCCTTCAAAACACCATCCGGCTTCTCAATTTCCGCCAGATCGTCCATTTCACCGAGACTGTGAATATGGAGCAGGTCCACGTGGTCGGTCTGTAATCGCTTCAGACTGGCCTCCGTCGCCCGCAGGGCTGCATCATAACCCCTCTCGGATACTTTTGTGGTCAAAAACACTTCGTTGCGGCGGGTTTTCAGAACCTTTCCGTAGCGCTCCTCGCTACGGCCATTGCCATAGCCCATGGCCGTATCGAGGTAGTTGATACCCATATCGATGGCTCGATTCAAAATCTCAAGGGCCCGATCCTCATCCTCATACATCAGGAAACGACTCCCCCCGCCGAACCCCAGAATCGAAACCTCTGCGCCGGTCCTTCCCAGTACTCGACGCGGTATGCTGTTCTGAAGTTGTCCTCGTCCCAGGGTGACGGCACCTATCCCTGCTGCGGTTGTTCCGATAAACTTTCTGCGGTTCAGTTTTTTCACCATAATGTCGCTCCCTAACGGTTAGGTTATTCGAGCAGAAACGTCCAGCTTTCTGAATAGTACTGGAATTTCCTGCTAGACGAAACGGAAAACCGAGGCTAGCCCTCGGAAGTGAATCGAGCAAGCTTCTACGCTTACAGCAAAGCCGAATGCTTGCTCCGATGAGCTGGACAAGAGTGATCTGAGCATGCATTAGTGATCTGAGCATGCATTTAGGAAAAGGTCCGAGCCGCCCTTATAATCGTGCCGGAAGGAACACTCTGCAGAAAGGAACAGGCCATGGAAGATGAAAAGGAGACGCAGAATCCGAGTGCCCTCGATTATCGATTGACTCGCCGTTCCCTCGTACAGGCGCTGCTGGCGGGAGGGGTATACAGCGGTATTGGGGCACCCGGCTTTGGAGCAGCTTTCCAGCAGGGATCCCAAAAACGTCCCGATGTCGGCACCATTTACGATCAGGTGATGAAGATCGCCGATCAGGCCAACTACCCGCTTTCCTACCTCACCGGCAACTATTCATCTCCAGATGCCTATCGACGGATAGTCAGAGAAAAGACCTTCGAGCTCTTTCACTATGACCCTCCTGCGGTCAATCCGGAACCTGAAATTGTGCAACGTTGGGAATACGACGACTATATTCAGGAAAGAGTGCTGTTTAATACTGTCCCTTGGTTTCGCATCCCGGCCTATGTACTGATTCCCAGAGGATACAGCGGCCCAAGGCCCGGCATCGTCGACCTTCATTCTCACGGAGGCCTGTTCGTCTTCGGCAAGGAGAAGGTCATGCCGATGCCGGAAGGAGACCATCCTTCAATTTCAGAATACCGTCGACGAAACTATGACGGCCGGTCGACCTCGCTTGAACTTTGTCGGCGAGGCTATGTCGTGGTATCGATCGACTGTTTTTATTTCGGAGAGCGGCGTTCCCTTTTTGATGACGACGAGGCGAATTACGGCTGGGACCGTTCTCGTTACTCGCAGGACGATGTCCAGTACCTGAACCGCCGGTCGGCAAGGGGTGAAGGCATTCTGGCTTGCAGCCTCTACTGGGCGGGCACCACCTGGCAAGGGATAGCCCACATCGATGACATTCGGACGGTTGACTATCTGGTGTCCCGACCCGAAGTCGATCCCGAGCGCATCGGTTGCCTGGGGATTTCGATGGGTGGAGATCGTACCGATTACCTGGCCGGTCTGGATGACCGAATTCGCTGTGCTGTATCAATAGGCTGGATGTCAACACTCCGGCCAATGATCCGCAACCACGTTCTAACTCATAGTTTCATGCATTTTCTTCCCGGCTTGACCCACTATATTGATCTACCCGACCTGCTCGGCTGCATGGTTCCCAAACCTCTCATGGTTCAGTACTGCTCACAAGATGCGCTTTATCCCCTGGAAGGGATGGAGGAATCGGCAGAAAAGCTGGCAGCGATCTATTCCAAAGCCAATGCAGCAGACAACTTTCGGGCGGAATTCTACGATCGCCCCCACATCTTC
>DATGOF010000110.1:0-3445 GCA_035306285.1 Acidobacteriota bacterium
GTGGAGCTTCTTGCCCCGCGCCAGTGCGATTTCGACTTTCGCTTTCCCGTTTTTGAAATAGATCGATAGAGGAACAATCGTAAGACCGGATTTGACAGTTTCTCCAGCCAGCTTGTCGATTTCCCTCTTGTGGAGCAGCAACTTTCTCGGGCGCAGGGGATCGTGGTTCTGTATATTGCCGTGAGAGTACGGGCTGATGTGGCAATTCTCCAGCCACACCTCTCCGTTGCTTACACGGGCGAAACTGTCTTTCAAATTAACTCTGTGCTCACGCAGTGCCTTGACTTCGGTGCCAAGCAGCACCATGCCCGCCTCGAAGCGCTCAAGGATCTCGTAATCGTGAAATGCTTTTCGGTTCTTCGCAACCAGTTTTTGAGCCATCAGGACTATGATGCCGATAGATAATCAGAGAGGGCCTCTTGCCAGCTCCGCAGTTGAAGTAATCCCTCCAGCCGAAGCATATAGTTGTCCAGTACGGAAAAAGCCGGTCTGGGAGCGGGAGCAGCGAATGTCTTGCTATCGGTGGGGTCCAGATGTACGTTCAGCCCGGCCTTTGTGACGATCTCACCGGCAAACTCGAACCAGCTGCAGTCGTTTGAATTGGTGACGTGATAGGTTCCAAGCGATCCTCTCTTGACGAGCTCCAACGTGGCCGCTGCAAGATCAGGCGTGTAGGTCGGACAGCCGCGCTGGTCATCGACAATTTTCAGCTCGTCTCTTTCGCCGGCTAGCTGGATAATGCGATTTACGAAATTCTTTCCTCCCGGTCCAAAAAGCCAACTGGTGCGAATGATGAGGTGACGTGGATGCAAGTCTCGCAGCAGATTCTCGCCGGCCAACTTTGACCTCCCATACTCGTTTATTGGAGCCGGAGGGTCCCATTCCCGATAAGGACGTCTTTGACTCCCATTGAACACGTAGTCGGAACTGTAGTAGACAACGCGTGCTCCAATCCGAAATCCAGCAGCGGCAATGTTAGCCGTACCGAGAGCATTAACCTTGTAAGCTGATTCCTGGTCCCGCTCGGCATCGTCTACACGGGTATAAGCCGCAGCATGAAGGATCACGTCCGGTTGAATTCTCTTGACTGTCGCTTCGACAGCCGAGCGTTGAGTAATGTCCAGGTCTCTCGACGAGAGAGCATGTACATGGTGCTCTGCTTGAAAGGATCGCGCCAGGGCCTGGCCCAGCATGCCTGTGGCTCCCGTTATCATGATCTCCATTGTCAGGTCACCGTTGTGGGTCTAGAAGCTAGAAAGGCTAGCTTTAGAGATTCTGCAGCGTTTGATCCCGTTGATCGTACATTTCCTGGTAGTACTCAAGGTAGGAACCGCTTCTCACACGCGAAACCCAATCCTGGTGTGTCCGATACCAGTTCACTGTTTCTCTGAGTCCTTCGGTGAAATCAACAGTGGGGCTCCAGCCAAGTTCCTTATGTATTTTTGTCGAGTCAACCGAATAGCGACGGTCATGGCCCGGTCGATCTTTGACATATTGGATCAGGTCAGTTCCTCGACCCAAAATGTCGAGGATCTTGTGAACCACCTCAATATTGGGCTCCTCATGCCCGCCCCCGATGTTATAGACGGATCCCGCTTTGCCGTGGTCCAGTACCTGCAGCAATGCCCGGCAGTGGTCCTCGACGTGAATCCAATCCCTCACGTTAAGACCGTCTCCGTAGACGGGGAGCGGCTTGCCTTCGAGAGCATTCAAAATCATGAGAGGAATAAACTTCTCGGGAAACTGATAAGGACCATAGTTATTGCTACAGCGTGTAATCCGTGCATCCAGTCCGTAGGTTCGATGATAAGCCTGAACCAGGAGATCAGCACCAGCTTTACTCGAAGAATATGGACTGTTGGGAGCGAGTGGACTTTCCTCCGTGAAAGAGCCGATCTCCAGCGACCCGTAGACCTCGTCTGTCGAGATCTGAAGGTAAACCGGGACGCGATGCTGTCGTGCCGCATCCAGAAGTACCTGCGTTCCCAACACATTCGTTTCGACAAACGATCGACTATCGAGGATGCTGCGGTCGACATGAGTCTCTGCGGCGAAGTTAATAATTACGTCAATTCCCGATTCCACACAGGAGTTGACCTCCTTCGCATCTGTAATGCTGGCGCGAATCAACCGATATCGGGGGTTGTTTGATACGTCGGCCAAATTCTCGAGATTGCCCGCGTAGGTCAGGGCGTCGAAGTTGACGACCGAGTAATCGGTTTCTCTAAGAACCAATCGTATAAAATTCGAACCGATAAACCCGGCTCCACCGGTCACCATGAGTCTCATCATTCGTCTCCGCGATTAAAGATAGGAAGCGACCACAGACAGCACCGCCGGTCCGCGGTCTTCACTTTCCGCCCGTGCTTGTCCGCTTCATGAGATGGCTGTGCTGGAGCGTTCCAAAGATACCATCTTACCGAATGCCCTTCCGTTCTAGCAATTCAAGGTATACCCGTTCCGTCTCTTCCAGTTTCCTTTCGATCGTAAATTGACGCTCGACTTTGTTCCGTCCGGCCTCTCCCATTCTGCGTCCGAGCTGCGGGTCGTCGAAGAGGTGCCGTAGCGCCTGGGCAAGGGCAACGGAGTCTCCGGGAGGTACCAGGTAGCCGGTTACCCCACTGTCAACCAGCTCAGGAATTCCGCCGACATCAGTGGCGACCACGGGCAACCTGGTGGCCATGGCGGCTAGAATCGCCGAACTGAGCCCCTCGGACAGCGATGGCAGGCAGAAAACATCAAACCGCTTCATCAGAGCTTCGGCATCGGCGCGAAAGCCGGTAAAGTAAACCTGCTCACCAATTCCCTTTTCACGGCAGAACTCTTCCAAGCGGTCTCTCAGGCTTCCACCCCCTACAATCACATAACGCGCAGACGGGAAGTGGCTCTTAAGAGCGGAGGCAGCTTTCAGGAGCACAGGATGCCCCTTTTCCTGGCTCAAATGGGCCACAATTCCGACCACCGGTCCGGTTCGTTCAAAAGGGAGTGTGGCAGGCTCGAGACTGTCAAGCCAGGCCAAGTCAACACCCTCATAGACTACATGGATTAATTCGGCGCGAACGCCCGATAACGTTAGGGTCCGACTGATGCTGGTGGACACAGTAATGACGGCATCAAGCAAGAAATTGTATTTCCAGGCGCTCAGTTTCGACTTCAGGGGAAAATTGACTCTTCTCGAACAGACGACGACATGGCCTGATAACTTGCCAGCAATTCCCCCCCACAGTTGGGACCGAGGGGTATTGAAGTGGATGATATCGAATTGGCGGCCCTGGAGAATACGTTTCAGCTGGAAGAAACCCGATATGCTGGCTTCACTCACCTGACTGAATGGAAATGTCTCAATCCCCTTTTCGCTGGTGCGCTTTCTCAGGGGAGATTCTCCTGGAGCGGCCAGGCAGATCTGATGCCCTCTCTCCCGTAGGCCCGTCATTAGGCCAAAGAG
>DATGOF010000111.1:0-3620 GCA_035306285.1 Acidobacteriota bacterium
AGCCGTCGTATTTGAGTTCAAAGAGCCATCCCTTTCGCGAGAAGGGCTCTGCTGTATGGGCGAGCATGAATCCTAGGTCGGAGTAGGATCCTTTGAAAGGAGGTGCACCGCTCTCAATCACTTCCTGTACCAGAAGCCGCGCTCTCTCACTTCCTTCAGCCAGCTCTTCGACAGTCAGGCCCGACAGAATCGATTCTTCGGCAAATTGTTCGGCCTCTGAGCCTTCTCTTGCCCAACCATCAGGCTTTTTGATCAAAAGCCACTCGTTGTTCTTCTTGGTCTTGACGAGCGTCCAGACACCCCGCAGTTTGTATCCCTTCAACTCAAAGAGCAGCTTTCCTTTTTCCAGACCGGCGTCGGGGTCCTCCAGCGGAGTCCACATGCCTCGATCCCACACGATCATTGCTCCAGCCCCGTAGTTTCCGGGCGGGATAACTGCCTCGAAATCGGCGTACTCCAGGGGATGAGGCTCCGTCTGAACCGCGAGCCTCTTTTCAGAAGGATCAAGGGAAAAACCCTTCGGTACTGCCCAAGAGAGGAGGACACCTTGCCATTCAAGCCGAAGGTCAAAATGCAGGCGCCGCGCTCTGTGTTTCTGGACAACAAAAACATGCCTGCCCGCTTCGGGCCTATCAGTGCCAAAGGGTTCGGGCGTTCTTCCAGGATGTCTTCGCGACCGGTAATCGTCCAGAGAACTGAGTTGGTTTTTATTTGCAGACATTTGGGAGCAATGCTAGAGTGATCGGAATGAGTGCCCGGTCAATGGCTTCGGGAACGATTTCCTTTGGTCTGGTCGCAATCCCGGTCAAGTTATATACCACCATCGATTATTCGACTTCTGTCAGTTTTAATCAACTTCACTCCGTCTGTGGCACGCGTCTCAAGCAGCAGATGTACTGCCCGACCTGTGATACTGTGGTCGAACGCGAGGATATCGTAAAGGGATATGAATTCGCTAAGGGACAATATGTTCTCTTCTCTGAAGAAGAATTGAAAAAGCTTGCGATCGAATCCACACATGCAATAGAGATTAAAGAGTTCGTCCCCCTCAAGGAAGTCGATCCGATTTATTATGACCGCTCTTATTTCCTCGGACCCGATCGTGGTGGAGACCGCCCGTACAGTCTCCTTCGCGAGGCTCTCGTACAGACTCAGCGCGCGGCACTCGGGACGTATACTGCTCGCGGAAAGCAGTATCTCATTTTGCTTCGCCCTTATCAGGAGGGCCTCATTCTCCAACAGCTCCACTATGCTAATGAGATCAAGTCTTTCTCGGAAGTTCCGCTCGGCAATGGTGAAGTGAAGGAGTCAGAACTCAAGCTTGCGCAGCAGCTCATCGAACAAACCGCTACCGACGAATTCCGTCCGGAAAATTACCGAGATGAGGTTCGAGACCAGGTGCTCGCGATGATCGAGCAGAAGGTGAAGGGTGAAGAAATCGCTGCGCCAAAGCAGGAAGCTCCGAAAGCGCAGATTATCGATCTCATGGAGGCACTCAAAGCCAGCCTTGGGGAGACCGAAAAGGGCAAGCAAGAGAAACGCAAGCCGCCTAAGAAGGCAGCCAGTAAGAGCTCCCGCGAGAAGAAAACCCCCTCTAAGAAGCGAAAGTCTGGTTAGAAGCTTTCGGTTGCGGATTCTGGCCGTGGGTTTGTCATGAAGTCGAAAGCCGCCTCACTTGCGCGTTACACGACACGACAGATAGCTGGTTTGCTACAAGTACCCCGCTCCCGGATTTATTCGTATATTCGATCGGGTCTGGTCAATCCCCTCAGGGGAAGGCGTAACGAATATCGCTTTTCATTCCAAGATCTTATATTGCTGAAGACGGCTCACCAGCTGTTTGAAAGCGGTATTCCACCCTCTCGCATCAAGACGAGCCTAAGAAGACTTCGTGCTTTTCTTCCCGAAGGAAAGCCTCTCACCGCTGTTCGAATCTGGGCTGATGGCAGCCGCGTGGTAGCCCGACACGAAGCCGCCCTGTTTCAACCGGAATCGGGTCAGACACTTTTTAACTTCGACGTCTCTGAACTAGCGGCGCAACTCACTCCACTGGACCGTGAAAATATTGCTTCTGCCAGCCAGGAGATTGAGGAGGCCGACGCCTGGTACGAGTTCGGTTGTGAAGTCGAAATCTCCTCGCCTGATGAAGCTATCAGGGCCTATCGGGAAGCTTTGCGATTGGATCCAGAGCATTACGGCGCCCACCTTAGCCTCGGGCTACTGCTTCATGAAAATGGTGACCTCGATGAAGCGGAGCTTCACTATCGAATCGCTCGGGAACTCTGTCCGGACGAACCACTCGCGGCTTACAACCTGGGAGTCGTCCTCCAAGACCAGCAAAGATACCCGGAAGCGATCAAAGCCTATTTGCAGGCTCTTCGTCTCGATTCAAGCCTTAAAGAAGCTCATTTCAACCTGTTCCACATCTACGACAAGTTGGGAGAAAAGGGATCTGCCATCCGCCACCTCGCTGCTTATCGCCGCTTGAGCTGACCTCAGCTGAAGCCTACCGATTCTGAGCACGGCGGCTAAGGAATTCCTCGATCCTGCCGATCAGAAAAGGCATGATGGAAGAAAACACCCCGAGAAAGAACCTCCTGACCCTTGATTACCTGGAGTTCTTCTGCCAGAGCCGAATAATGATTATCGGCTGTAAGCAAGATGAACAGGAGGTCTGGATCTCTCCGTTTGGGCCTCATTGCGACGATCTTTCACGCGACCAGATTGATGGCTTCGTGGATTCCAGCTCTGAATTCGAAATCATCCAGGTCATGCGGGATCTGGATGTAAAGTACTCGCTTACCAGGAGTGAACTCGAATCCCAGCTGCAATTGCTGGTGAACTAGTTCCTTTCCACCCATACCCGGCACTCTCCTCCCTGGTGCTGAAAAGAAAGCCCATTCGTTCTTTTCTCGATCTGTCGTTAGAATCGATCGCATGCCTCATCGTTGGCCTGACTTTTCTCGGCGCGCGACCGGAGCCGAATACATCGATGCTCCCCAGCATCTTTCCGGGGAGGAGCTTTCTCAAGTCTTCCATGATCTGGCACTGGTGAATCGATGGTTAGGGGGAGCGCGGGCAGCACTAAGTCCCCTCATCTCCTTTCTGAAAAACTCCGCCAACCGTAGTCATGCCAGACCGATCACCGTGCTGGATGTGGGCTGCGGTAGCGGGGACATCATCAGCAGTCTGAAAAGGTGGGCGGAAGCAAATCAGGTCCGTCTGTGCACGATCGGTCTAGACCTGAGTCGCGCTGCTCTGGCGATCGGCCGCCTTTCAACGGAGTCGCTCTGGATCCAGGCCGATATATATTCACTACCCATTCGAGAGAAGAGCGTCGATTTCGTGATTTGTTCTGCGTTCTTACATCATTTTGATGATGAAGCGGCCGTGATGCTGCTGCGCGACTTTGCCCGTATTGCGCGTAATGGCATTGTAATCTCGGATCTGCGACGACATCCCGCCGCGTATCTGGGAATCAGGATTCTAACGACGCTCTTCTCGTCATCTCGAGCAGTCCGCCACGATGGCCCTCTTTCCGTACTCAAAGCGTTCACTCCCGAAGAACTGAAGCGCGTCGTGAGACGGGCTGGTCTGTCCCAGATCCATTCCAGAAAATC
>DATGOF010000112.1:0-4174 GCA_035306285.1 Acidobacteriota bacterium
TGCTAAACGCAGCTGGGAAACGTTTTCAGTATTGATCTGATCGAGAGGAGAGTAACGCATCGCACCGGGATCATTTCCCCAGGAAGGCCACTCGCTGCCGAGCGGTGCGGCTTCGTCTCCCCTCACCCCACAGGAAGCAACTAGGAGGAGTATTAGAACGGTAATCGCAGGCAGGACGTGATGCATCTACTCAGCTCTCGAGATCGAGCTTCAGAATCCGAATTGCGTTGCCTCGGTAGATCTTATATTGCACCTCTTCCGGTAGGTTCATCCGATCGAGAATGGCAAACTGTGGAATCTCCTGGCCTGGAGCGAGATAATCGGTGCCGAAAAGTAAACGGTCCGCCCGTCGAATGACGAATTCCCGGGCAAAATCGGGATCTCGCGTCAAGGCGGTCTCTCCTCCGGGTTCTGAAAGATCGGCATACAAATTGGGGCATTCATCCATTAGCTTTTCAAGGGCACCTCCCGGGACGATCGGTTTTCCTCTGGGATAACTGGCAAATTCCTTGGGAGTAGCGTCGGCGGAAATAGAAGCCCAGAAGCCGGCCGCATGCCCAATGAACGGAAGATCGGGAAAAGCCAGGAGAGCCTGCCGGAGATGCGCCAATCCAGGCTGATCGATATTCCGAATATCGTCTAAATGGAAGAGGATTGGAAGATAGAGCTTCTGACAGGCTTCATAAAGCATCATCTGAACGGGGTGATCGAACGGAAGACCGACTTTGTGTTCGCCCAATCCCCTGGCACCCGCATCTTTGTAACGCTGGAGAACTTCGATGATCCCCTCTAGTCCGCTAATATGACCGTAGCGTGAACCAGGGACAGGTGGATGCGTGGATGCGGCGGTCTGGGCCGAACGCGGATCCACCGCACAAAAGGGGATGATCCGATCAGGAAAGCGACGATAGGCGGCGAGAGCGGCCTCTGTTGTTTGAACAATGGGAGCTGCCTCAGGCGAAACCAGCGGAAGAATACAGGCCTTTTCAATATAGTGGTCATCCATCCAGCGGACAAGTCCGTCAGCCGTAACTTCCTTACCCCAGTAGAAGGCGCCCAGATGCGTGTGGATGTCGATGTAATGATGCTTAGGAGGGCGGAAAGATGGCTCCTGTGCTCGCGTCAAAGCCAAAGTAGCGGCGCCCACAGCTGTGATCAGAAACTGCCGTCTGTTACCAGTTGCTTTCCTCGCGGATCTCACTGTCAACACTCCATCCCATCAATGCCTTGCGGCCAAAGCGGTTTCCACTTGTTCCGGTCTTCGACACTGGAGATGTGCCCACATTGCACTCATGGCCTTCCATTGTTTTGCTGCCAGGCGCTTCTTCATCATACGAATACCGCTTCTCGCACCTACCCTCACCATCTCAAGCGTAGACGGACCTCTGCCCTACGAGCGGTGGCCTGTTCTGCCGAAAACACTCCCACGGCACTCGAGATAGTGCCAACCTGTCCGGGTACTGAGATGTTGGCCGCTGGATTCAGAAAGTTCGGCTGATTAAAAAGATTAGTGAAGGCCGTAGAGAATTCCAAGTTGAATCGTTCTGTTAAAGCAAAGTTCTTCATGAAGTTTACGTTATGTGTATGCAGCCTCGGGCCTTCGAGAATATTCACGCCGCTATTCCCAAAACGCCCCGGGGGCGGCACCACAAATGCACCCGAATCAAACCAACGCGCTGTCGAACGCTGATCGTCCGGGAGATTGCCATCCGCTATTCGATCAGGCAATCCGCCAAAGCTATTGGTATTGGACGGGTCTGAACCGGAAAAGCTAGGTGAAAAGAACTGACCGCTATGAAGAAAGGTAACCCAGTAAAGCTGCCAGTTCCCAAGCACGTAATTGACCACCGGCGGAACGTCATTCAAATACCTCTGACCTTGTCCAAAAGGGAGTTGCCACATCAGGTTAACCACTCCGCGATGGTTAGGAGTGTAATCTACTCTGTTCCAGTGGATCGGGTCATACGGATTCTGAGTATTCAGGAAGTTCGCCATGTTGTGAGCCCAGGTCCAGTGGGCATCAAAGGTTACACTACCGACCTTCCGAATCGCTCTCACGATAAGGGCATCGTAGTTGATGGCTCCATCCCTGCGATCTATTACCGCATTGACAAACTCTGGATACGGCCGGCGCTCAGGAGAAAAAGGTATATTGCTGGGCTCAGGTTTATTGATATTGAGGGAGTAGTTCATACCACGAGCACGAGTGCCTACGTAGGAGACCCGAAATCCTGTGTCCCGGACTTGCTTCTCCAGGGTGACGTTGAATTGCTGAATGTAGCCATTTTTCACGTCCGGGCTGGTGCCAGAAATGCTCTGAGAGGCAATCGTTCCACTCCCCTCGGGAAATGGATTAGGAAACGCGAAGAGTGGTTGTCCGTCCTGGATCTCATTAAAAAATGTCTCGGCCAATTGGAAAGGTCCACCAGTGAAGAGTCCGTTGTAAGGACCAAGGGACTCCGTCATGATCCCATATCCGCCGCGAAGAACCAGATCATCCTTGATCCGGTAAGCCAGACCCAGTCGGGGGGCAAAATTCCCTTTGTCTGAGTTGGCTATGGCCTCCCCGGGTACTACCTTGATTGCACTCGGGTATAAAGGACTCACTGCACTCAGGGCTTCCTGAGGCACGATGACTTCGCTAGTAGCCGGATTCCAGTTAAATACGAGGTTATCCTCGTAAGACGGTGCGCCAAAATAGTCCCAACGAATTCCGTAATCTACCGTGAGTCTCGGACTGATCTTAAAAGAGTCGGTAATATAGAGACCCAGTTCGTAGGCTTTCCGTACTCGGTCGGTTAGAGGATCCAGGCGAGTGCTGCTAAAGGGTAATCCGAGGAGAAAGTCGGCATAAGGATAGCCGGTGAGTGAGCCATTGAAGTTGAAGCTTCCATAAGTACCGGCTGGAACCGGCGCGGTATCGTCGCGAAATGTTCGGAGCTCACCCCCAAATTTCAAGACATGTCTTTGGCTGGACCAGGTAGTCGAACTGGTGTAACCAAGGATGTTCTCGTCTTGTATACGGCCACCAAATCGTACCGTTATCGGAGAAAGACCGGTGATACTCATCTCCGGAAAACCCATGGCGCTCAAGCCCTTTCGATTAACACCCTGGAGACCCAGTTGAGAGACGACTTCGTCGCCCTTCAAGGGAGTGAATCCGTCTACCGTCTTACCGTCTTCCACCTGGTTGAGATACGAACTGAAGCGGAACGTATGGGTCAATGACGGAGAGAAAATGTGCGTGTCGGAAACTACCATGTGCCAGGCATAACGGTTGCGCGTCCAACCGAGAGCTGGGTAACTGCCTGGCAGCGAGTAAGGCGTAAATCGTTGTAAGAATCTACCCGATAACTCATTATTTTCGAAAAGCTTATGATCAATCCGCAGGTTCGGATACTTGACAGAAATAATATCGTTTGGCCAAGGGTGCAACCAGTCCAGGTTTTGGGCCAGGGCATCCGGCCCACCCCGATTCGGCAGCGGCAAATAGGCCTCCTGAACCTTTGTCGAGATGGGGTCAATCCGGTTCTCCGGAATAACATTTCCCGGGAAGGGCTCCCCAGTTAAGGGGTCTTTAATTACGACCGGGTTGGTAAGATTCAGCAGTTGCGAGAAGTCGCCCGCCCGCATATTAGCCGTCGGGACAGTTCTCAGGAACCAGTTGCTGCTCGGATCGTAAAGAGTGGTATAGGAAGCAAAGAAAAAGGTCTTGTCGCGGATAATGGGGCCTCCCAAACTGATTCCAGCAGTGTGGAATTTGGAAGAAGGCTTGCTTGGGTCGAAATATTGACGCGCATTCAACACCGAATTTTGATGGTTGTAAAAGGCACTCCCGTGGAAATCGTTCGTTCCTCGACGAGTGACGAGATTGAAGAAAGCGGCACGACTGTATTCCGCGCTGTTGTTCGAAGTAACAGCAACCACCTCTTCCACGTCCTCCATCTGATGGATCTGGTTTACGGGCCCGTCTGTAGCAGCGCCATCCATTCCCAGCTGAATGTTGTTGCCGCTGGCAATTCCGCCGAAGTTTAAGTTATTCGATCCACCATGGCCTATCCCTACTCCAGGCAACGTTAGAAGAACGGGTGCAGGATTGTTACGTATTACTCCAAACATCGGAGCAGATTGGAATCTCGTTTCGTCAAAGGATGCCGAAAGTTGGCCACCTTCT
>DATGOF010000113.1:0-2008 GCA_035306285.1 Acidobacteriota bacterium
GTGAAGGGATGACCTCCATAATGGGCGACGTTCGAGATCTCGAGCACCTCAAAGCTGTTGTCAGGGAGCATAAGCCAGAGGTTGTATTTCACCTCGCTGCTCAGGCACTCGTCAAGGAGGCCTACCGCATACCGGCTGAGACGTTTGCCGTGAACGTTCTGGGCACCGTCAACGTGCTCGAGGCGATCCGACAGTCGGATTCAGTTAGAGTCCTCGTTTCGATCACCAGCGACAAAGCCTACCGGAATAAGGAGTGGGTGTGGGGTTATCGAGAGACGGACGAACTGGGCGGGCACGATCCTTACTCGGGCAGTAAGGGTTGTGCAGAGCTAGCCATTGCGTCTTACCGGACATCATTCTTCTCAAAAGAGGGTTCGGGAACGGTAGTGGCCAGCACTCGTGCCGGGAATGTCATCGGGGGAGGGGATTGGGCGCGCGACCGGCTCATCCCGGACATCGTAATGGCATTTCAGGCCGGTCAACCTGTCTTGATCCGTAATCCAAGATCGACGCGTCCCTGGCAACACGTTCTCATGCCACTCGACGGCTACATCACCCTGGCCGAGCACCTGTGGGAGAAAGGGAGGGAGTTCGCCGAAGCGTGGAACTTTGGACCGGACGACCATGAGGCGAAACCGGTATCGTGGATCGTCGAGCGGATGACTTACCTCTGGGGAAACGGTGCGAGCTGGCGGCTCGACGAGCAGGTTCATCCACACGAGGATACCTACCTCAAACTGGACTGCTCAAAGGCAAAAACTCGTCTGGGTTGGGCTCCGAAACTCAGCCTTGCCGAGACGCTGGAGTGGATCGTCGAATGGTACCAGCATTATTATTGGGATGGAGGAGACCTGCGACAACTTACCGAATCGCAGATATCGAGGTATGAATCTATCGGTTCGGTCGAGGCGGAGACGGCCGAGCTGAAAAGCTGAACATCACGGTTTTTTACCGGCGTCCCGTTTGAGAAGTGGATCACTCCATAATCCGGCGGGAGAGGGTACTCGATTTTGAGATTTATCCTATTGCAGAGTGTGGAGTCGATATGCGCTTCAAGTTTTTGCCGACGAAAATAGAGGGCGCCTACATCGTTGAGCCGCCAATACGACAAGACGAACGCGGATTGTTCTCCCGGGTATGGTGTAAAGAGCAGTTTGAAGAGTTTGGGTTGGAAAGTGATTTCTTGCAGTCGAACCAATCGCTCAGCCTTAAAGCTGGCACGATTCGCGGCCTGCACTATCAGGTGCCGCCTCATGACGAGGCCAAGCTGATCCGCTGCATCTACGGGTCGCTTTTTGACGTGGTGGTGGACGTGCGCCCCGATTCGCCCACCTATCTGCAATGGATGGGTACTATATTAACTGCCGAATCCTATCGAATGCTCTACATGCCTCCGGGGCTGGCACATGGATTCCAGACGCTGGAGGATGGTACGCAAATAATGTACATGGTGTCCAAACTGTACCACCCGGAAGCGGAGCGGGGAATTCGGTGGAACGATCCGATGTTTAATATCGAATGGCCTGAGCCAAACGCCCCGATCTTGTCGGAAAAAGACATGCAGTGGCCTGACTTTTCTCCCGACTTACCTCTGATACCTGCTGAAAAGGTAACGGAATACGCGTGGCACGGGAAGGACCAATGAAAAGGGTACTGGTCACCGGCGCAACAGGCTTTATTGGTCGTCCGAGTCTCCACTTCCTGGTTTCGCGTGGATTTGAGGTTCATGCGATCACTTCAAGGGCTTCAGACTTCCTCCGCGAGGGATTTCCGCCGGAAGTGCGCTGGCACCGGGCCGACTTGCTCGATAGCGCACAGGTTCAGGACGTCGTTTCCCTCGTGAAACCAACGCACCTTCTTCATCTGGCCTGGAATCTTGGACCCGGCCTGTATACTTCCACCACCAATCTGGACTGGGTGCAGGCCGGTATTTTTTTGCTCAAAGCATTCCAGCAGGAGGGTGGAAGGCGCGTCGTAACTGCCGGGAGTGGATTCGAGTACGACTGGC
>DATGOF010000114.1:0-4079 GCA_035306285.1 Acidobacteriota bacterium
ATTCGCGGACATTGCCGGGCCAACGATATTCCATTAGCCGGTTTATTGCATCCGGAGTAAATTTCCTCTTCGTTTTCCCGTAGCGCTCACAGAAATGGTTCAGGAAGTAGTCTATTAGATCCGGAATGTCACGTTTTCGATCACGAAGCGGAGGCACTTCGAAAGGGATTACATTAAGGCGGAAGAAGAGGTCCTCGCGAAAGTGACCGGCCTCAATCTCCTCTTCCAAATTCTTGTTCGTCGCGGCAATTACACGAACATCGACCTCCACTATCTCATTACTCCCGACCCGATGAAACCGCTGGCTTTCCAGGATCCGTAATACTTTAGCCTGAGTCTTCAAGCTCATGTCTCCTACTTCATCCAGGAAAAGCGTTCCTCCGTCCGCCAGCTCAAACTTGCCTTTTCGATTCTCGGTCGCACCAGTATAGGCTCCCTTCACGGTCCCGAAAAGCTCGGTTTCAATCAACTCATCAGGGATCGCGGCGCAGTTGACTTCGACGAATGCATTTTGTCGTCGATGACTGTGGAGGTGTAGTAGGCGTGCCACCAGTTCTTTTCCAGTCCCATTTTCGCCGTAGATCAGAACCCGTCCTTCGGTGGGCGCGGCGTACTTGATCTGTTGCCTCAGTGCTTGCATCGGAACGGAATTTCCGATCATGGTGGTTTCTTGATTGACAAAGTTCCGCAGGTTCCGATTCTCTTCTTCCAGTCGCTTCTGGCGAAGGGCATGGCCCAGGACCAGAATCACTTTGTCGAGAGAAAGGGGTTTCTCAATAAAATCGAATGCTCCTAACTTGGTGGCCTGAACCGCCGTCTCGATGGTCCCATGTCCCGATATCATGATGACGTGCTGGCAGGGGTGCAGTTCCTTTAGCTCTTTGAGAATAGCGATACCGTCGCGTCCGGGGAGCCATATGTCCAAAAAGACGACGTCATAGCGCTTCCTCTCTAGCGCTGTCAGGCACTGCTCCCCGGTTCCGACGCATTCCACTTCGTAACCCTCGTCGCTGAGGACTCCAGCGAGAGACGCACGGACATTCTTTTCATCGTCAACGACTAATAGTCTGGCTTTTGACATCCTCTAAATCTTAGAAGTATCGCTCAAAGGTGTTGCCGAGAGCCATCGCTCTCCGGTTGAGTAACGGGCAGCTCAATAGTAAACCGTGTCCCACCGCCGCTTCTCGGCTCGGCACGAATGAATCCACTGTGATCTGAAACAATCTGCCGGACTATGGCCAGCCCCAAGCCGGTCCCCTTCTTTTTGGTCGAGAAATAAGGAAGAAAAAGGTGCTCATAATCGTCGGGTGGAATACCCGTACCATTATCCTGCAGTTCTATTGTCACAGAGCGCCTGCTTGAATTCAGAGCGGTGCGAATCTCTATCTTTCGATCCCCGTTGCAATCGGCCAGGGCATCCAGTGAATTGTCGAGAAGATTGATAAACACACGCTGCATCTGTTCTCTGTCAAGCCTGACCTCGCCAATCTCAGGATCGAACTCTCGGGTAACCTCTACCGACTCGATACTTCCGTCATACAGAGCAATTGTTTGTTCGATCAAGTCATGCAGGAGTACCGGCTCAGGTCGGCAAATGGGTAGTCTCGCAAAACGAGTGAACTCCGCCACCAGGTTCTTCAGCATCTCTGCTTCCGTTACAATAATACGCGTCGCTTCGAACAGTACTTTTCCAAATTCGTCGATCTCCTGTGGACACATCATTCCATCTGCCAGGCGAGAGAATCTTTTCTTGATCCGCTCCGCTGACAGTTGAATCGGTGTCAGTGGGTTCTTGATCTCGTGTGCCAGGCGACGGGCGACTTCCTGCCATGCGGCAAACTTCTCGGCCCGGATCAACTCGGTCAGATCATCGAGTACCAGCAAATATTCCTCTTCCTGCTGCAACGGAAGAGGGTTCCGGGTAATCGTCGCTGCCACGTGCAGGCGACGGTCCTTCCGCGCAAATGATAGCTGCTTGCGATAAGTGCCATAGAGCTGAGCTCTCTTCGTCAGTAATTGAAACTCGGAATACAATTCGGCACTTGCAACTTTTCGAATCGGCTGGTGCACGATCTCCGAGTGCGTGAGCTGCAACATCTTCAAGGCTGCTTCATTGGCGGTTCTAACGATTCCCTGTTCGTCAATTGTCAAAACGCCGGTAGCGATGTTCTGCAAAACGGTTTCAATGTAACGTCGCCTCTCATCCAGACGAACGTTGGTCTCGCGTAGCTCCTGATTGGCTCTTTCCAGTTCACTCCTGCTTTCCTTCAGCTGCGCTGCCATCCTATTGAACGAGTCGACCAGGATACCGAGCTCGTCCACAGCTTTGACTCCGACACGGTGATCCAGATTTCCTTCCGCCAGCTCGCGCGATCCCTCGGCCAGTGCTTCAAGAGGAATGGTTAGCTTTCGAGCGATATAACTCCCCAACCAGGCGAACCCAAAGACCACAGCTAGAGTGGTTAATCCCAGAATCGAAAAATAATTGGTTCGAATCGATACCAGGGTGCCGCGAAGTCCGTCGTAGACTTCGCTGGCCCGACGGATACTATCGGTGTGGAACGCTACGCTTTCAGGAACGGTAAAGCGAATGAAAACGGCTCCCAGAACTCTACCGGGTCCCTGATCACCGGGTAGTGGGGCTCCGGCTACTCCCTCGTCAATAATTGGACCGACGTTGACGGCCCGGTTCAACTGAAAGAAACGCTCACCGGAAAGCACCCGCTTGATATCGTTCTCTTGAACCTGATGCTCGAACCAGTCTCCTACTTGAATGGCCACAGCACCAGTAGGCCTGACAAGAAGGACAGCGTCGAGATCGTGGTCCACCATGAATTGCCGGAGTTCATCAGCTGTCCTGGCTTCGCCTTTGGAAACAGCTGCGGCAATCTGCTCCACCTGAAAGATCGCCGTTTGACGCTGCAAACGATAGTATTGCTCTGCCACCTGCTGCGAGGCGCTCAGAAGTTGTTCGGAAGGTGCGCTCACCCATTTGGTAAGGTTCTGGTTAATCAGGCCGAAGGCAACAAAGAACATAATGAGTGCCGGAAAGAGGGAGAAAAGAGCAAAGGTGAGGATCATCTTGCTCTTCAAACGACGTCCGGGAGCGCTCGCCTGATACTCGAAAAAGAGCTTGATTAGATTACGCGCCAGAATAAAGGTCAAAATGAGGACGACAATAAAGATAATCGCCCAGACAATCGCCCATAGATTAAAGAACCACAGAAAATTCTGATTACCGACCGAGGAGGGATTCAGGAAGATCACACTCGTTAAGAAAACCAGGATGATCACCACAAGTGACCCGGAAATCCAATAGATTTTACGGATGAGGTCAACTTGCTTCATGATGGAAACTCACCGTGTGCAAAAGCTCGGGCCAGGAACTCGGTGTTGTCAGTCGATCGGATTGTCGGGTATTTTAGCATTTTTGCAGCCTGGAATTGGGATTACGGGGTCTCAAGGTTTGAATATTGGCCTGCTTCCAACATGCGCCAGGACTCCCGTTGAGCGTAATTTTTGAACGGGCGGGGAAGTCTGACCCGGAAAACAGTCAGAGCTGAAAGAGGTGAAATCAGTACCTCAACGTGGCCTTCCATAAGCTGATTAGAAAGATTTAAACATATGTTGCGAATAGGAATTGACACAGGAGGCACATTCACGGATTTCGTCGTCCTGGATGATGTGCGACTAACGATTTTTAAGCTCCCTTCCACTCCCGAACACCCGGAAAGAGCAGTCCTGGACGGGCTGGCCCGAATCGTGGGGGATCGACAGGATTATCTTTTGCAACATGGATCTACAGTTGCCACCAATGCACTTTTAGAGCGTAAAGGGGCGAAGACTCTACTGGTCACGAATCAGGGATTCGAAGACATTCTCGAAATCGGTCGGCAAAACCGCCCCGGCTTGTACAGTCTGAAAGGCTCCCGACCCGAACCTCTGGTCCCGGCTCGCTATCGGGTGGGTTTGCGTGAAAGGACGTTATGGGACAAGACGTCGCTTGTTCCTCTGGAAGACAAGAGCCTGGAATGGCTCAAGAGCAAGATCGATCAGCTCAAACCCGATTCGATCGCAGT
>DATGOF010000115.1:0-8154 GCA_035306285.1 Acidobacteriota bacterium
CCCGCCAATCCTCCTAATGGATGGCTGAGACTGTGGACGGCCCCAAGCCCCTTCTGAAAGGTGAGCCCACCCAGTAAAGCGGCTAACAGCATTTGGCGACGCGCCTCAGCATCGTTGCCATTCGTACAAGCCTTTGAAAGAAAGGAATAGGCCTTTCGAAACCCTTCCAGGGCCATGGCGTCTGCGACGGGATTCTCCCGTGTACTGCAGTAGGCCTCTATGCAGTGCGAAATGGCGTCCATCCCGGTCGCAGCGGTAAGAGAGGCAGGCATACTGACCGTCAACTCTGGATCACAAACGGCGGCGCGAGGGATCAAGTGAGGGCTCAGAAAGCCCAATTTTTCGCCGCTCTTGAGCGTGATGAGTGCCGCCCTCCCCACTTCGCTCCCACTTCCGGCTGTAGTTGGAATGGCGACCAGTGGCGGCAGGAGAGGCTCAATCAAATCCCACCCTCCGGCAACTGCCGCATATCGCGAAAGAGGCGGCCCATGGTGGACCAGGAGAGCTGTGATCTTGGCCAGATCGATTGAAGATCCTCCCCCCAGGGCTATGAACCCGTCGCAGCCGTTCTTTTTATAAAGATCAAGAGCCTCCCAAGCTTTTTCCTCCTCGGGATTCGTCTCGACTTGATCGAAAACGACAAATGGGCTTATCGGCAACCGGTTTAGGAAACCCAGTGAACGAAGATGGGGATCCGTAACCACCAGAGGCTTACTGACACCAAGCTGTCCGAGAATCTCCGGCACCCGATCAAGGGCACTTTCACCGAACCAGATGTCGGTGAGATAAGAGATCCTTGCCACGGTCATATCGTTGTACTCCCCCTCACTTGCTCTCCCAGGATCTAGAGATACCCAGGTCACCTAGAATAACCTGTGCACTGTTGTAACCCGGCAAACCGGTTATGTTACCACCCGGGTGGCAACAGGAACCGCAGAGATAAAGCCCCTCGATGCATGTCCGGTAATGCCCGGCCCCCGGAAAGGGTCGGTTATATCCTATCTGTCCCCCGCTGAAGGCGCCTATCAACAGATCGCCTTCTTTCATATTCGGAAAGGTTCGCTCCGTGTCGACCGGAGAGCGGACAAACCAGTCGATTATGGAGTCGGCTAGATTGGGTGCTCTTCGCTGCCACAGGTCGAGCATTCTCCTTCCATGTTCCTCCTTGACAAAATCCCAATCAAGGTCGCGAAGACGAAAGGGAATCTTTTGCCACATGAAAGCGGTATGGCAACCTGGAGGAGCCTGGCTGGGATCAAAAACGGTTGGACAGCAGCCCCACATGACTGTGGGTGGAAAACTACCCTTTTGATGACACTCCACCATAGCCGTGTATGATTCCAGTCTCTCCAGACCGAGTACCACCATAAAGGCCTTGTCCAGTTCAGGACGATTTTCAGCAGTGAAATAACGAGGGGGGTGTTTCAGGCACAAATTCAGTGAGAAAAGAGGTGCAATCAAATTGTATTGAAAATTTTCCGCTTTCCTTCGCCATTGGAGAGGCAACAATGCCGGCTCGATCAACTCTAGAAAAGTTTGTTGAGGGTTAAGACCCGAAACCACGAACTTCTTCGCACGAATACGGCGTCCGTCCACCAGCTCAACACCTACGCTGCGGCCGTTTTCGATTAGAATTCTTCGAGGGGTTGAATGCGTCCAGATCTGACCGTTCAGGCTGTAGATGACATTGACGAGCGCGCGCGCAAGATTCGCAGATCCACCAAGACACATTTGCGCCTTGTGCGAGCTTGCCAGCAGTGCCGGTATATGGTGGCCGAAACCTGTGCACCGCAGGTCAACTTCTCTCAGACCATTGAAAAACAGCAAACCTGCCTGGACTACTGGACTTTCAAATTCCTGCTTGACGAATTCCAGCGGTGAAAGCTTGCTGACCTCGAGGAGTAGCCGTCCAGTTGAAGTTCGTTCCAGTTTTTCAGCTCGTTGAGCCGGCGGAAGCGGGGGAGCCTGATTCTCCGGCATGATAATCTCTTCTACGATGGGCTGAAAGGCCGACCTCCACTTGCTGATAGTCGCCGCATCCTTCTTGCTGAATTGCTTGATGGAGTCGACAGTACGATCAAAATCGGTCCACCATTCGAGACTCCGCCCGTCTTCCAGCAGCACAGCCACGTTCAGATCAGGTTCGATATAGACGGCTCCTCGAGTATCGAGTTCGAACTCACGAAACCATGGTTGCTGATCAAGTGCTCGATGAAAGAAGGAATGGGTGTTGTGGAGGAAACCGGGGTTCCGAGGGTCTTCCATGGTTGTCAGCCCTCCCCCCGGCTCACTGCGCCTCTCGATAGAAAGGACTTTCAGACCTTCTCTCAAAAGGTACGCTTGCAACACCAGGCTATTGTGGCCGGCACCCAGAATTATTCCGTCAAATTCCTCCTCAAACACTTTGCTCCTCTTAATTGGTAAATCTCTGGGCACTGCATCAATCGACTGGTATCTTATAGTTTGAACGCGGTCGCAAAAAGGGGGCTTCAATGATTAAATCTCGCCGTCGCTTACTAAAGAACCTGGCCGGCGCGGGACTACTCCCGACTATCACTAGTTTCCAGACAGCTGCCCCGGGTTCGCCAAAGGCGCCTGAAACGAGTGAGAATCCCGTCTGTTCTTCGATTGCCTCTCGCGAACGACATCAGGGCGCACCCGGGAAAACTGTGGTTCTCGGCCGTTCCGACGAATGCTATCCCCGTCATTCGGAAGGGGATCTCGTAGAACTTGCAGACGGCTCAATTCTCGCCGTATGGTCCCGCTTTCAGGGAAGAAGCGACCATGCCCGGTCTGAGCTGGTGGGGCGGAGAAGCCACGATAAGGGGGCTACCTGGAGTCCTCTCGAGGTCATCAGTTCGCTCCAGGAGCCCGGCCATCGCTCTCTTTCGAATTTGATGAGCGCCAGTCTAATCAGACTCCGAAAGAGCAACCAAACACTCCTTTTCTACCTGGGCAAGAGCAACGTCGAGGGGAAAGAGAATACTATTCGATGCTCCATCTTCTTCCGCAAATTGGAAGATGAGGGCTGGTCAAGTCCGGTGCAAGTTTCTGATTCCGAGCACTATTACGTGGTCAATAATGCACGTGTCATCGAGCTCTCCAGCGGACGCATTCTGGTGCCAGCAGCTGTCTCCCTTGACCCCGACGATCCCTATGGGTGGTCTTACCAATCTTGCCTCACCTTTTACAGCGACGATGGTGGAAAGAGTTGGGCGAAGAGCCGAGCGTGTCAGATCGAACCAGCGAGCGGCTCTGAGCGATCTCGCTTCACAGCTCAGGAACCTGGACTCCTAGAGCTACTGGATAAGCGCGTAATGATGGTGATCAGGACTAGGCTGGGCCATCCCTATGTCTCCCTTTCCGAAGACGGGGGAGAGAGTTGGAGTCCGCCAAAGCCGATTCCAGGCGTTGTTGCCCCGGCTTCGCCGCAAACGCTCTTCCGGCTGCCCGGTACGGAAAACTTGATCGGAATGATTTACAATCACAATCCGCGCGGAGCCGAGGCACGCTGGAGCGAGCGGTTTCCCCTTTCCTTTGCGATCAGCCGTGATGAAGGCGGGACATTTCAGTTTCAAAAGAATATCGAGTCGATTCCCGGCCGGTGCTGGTCTTATCCTTCAGCACGCCTGAACGGGGACCAGGTGTTTCTGTCCTACTATGAATGGATCGAGGGCGAGGCTAATTTCTTCTTCACCGATTTCAGATTGTCGATCATCCCGCAGGATTGGTTTTCTGAAAGCAGTTGACACCCTCTGGTTAGCGTTCCCGATGGGGCTCATTGGGCCGCCATAACGGCCTCACAAAATTGCGGCACCGTCTCGGCTGCACGCCCGGGGAAAGAGAAAGCGCAGCGCCCGGTCAGCCGAGTGCGTCGAAGGTTGAACTCAATCAGCATTCCTCCCTGACTCAGAATCCGCTCCGGAAATTCAGCAACCGGATAAACCTGGGCCGAAGTACCCACAACAAGAAGGAGGTCGCAGTCACGCAACGACTCGTCAACGAGATCCATATGGCGCACCTGTTCGCCAAAAAGTACGACGTCCGGTTTCAAGGGAAAGCCGCAATGATTGCATAGTGGACGAGCCGCTGCAGCATCGCTCCTGTAATCGGCCGGGCGCCGGTAATCACAATTGAGACAGTGCAGGCTGCTACCGTCTCCATGGACGGCAAATACGTTCTTGGATCCAGCCCTTTGATGCAGGTCATCGATGTTCTGCGTGATAATACCTTTCAACCGGTCCCCTTGTTCAAGCTGAGCGAGGGCCAGGTGAGCAGGATTCGGCTCTTTCCCAATGAGATGACTAGCCAGGGCTCGATAGAATTCCCACGCCTTGACGGGATCTGCGAGAAAGGCGTCTAGGGTGGCGAACTCTTCGGGTGGATACCTTTCCCAGAAGCCACCAGAGCTTCGAAAATCGGGAATTCCACTGTCGGCCGAAATACCTGCTCCGGTTAGGGCGAAGACACATTCCGAATTGAGATAGCTTTCAGCCGCTCGAGCCCAGATCTGTTCATCGGCCATTTCCCAATCTTACACTTTCACGGGGAGCCGGGGCTCCCACTATGAAGCGGTAATTTCGGCCTGCAGTGGGTTATTCGTCGGGACAGCCACAAAATGGTTCAAGGGGCCCGGATTTAAGCAAAGCCGGGCTTCGCGATGGTCTCGCCTTACCGTCACCTCGAATCATCACAGGAGGGCGGCAGCGCCGCCCGGGTTAGCCCGCCACTGTATCGACGAATGTGCGATCAGAAATCGCCGTCCTTCACGAACGGGTAACTCCACAGGGTGACCTGGAGAACGACGCTCTTGAACCAGGCCTGGTGCATCTTCTCGACCTCTTCCTCCGCATCGTTATTCTTCCTCAGAAAATCCTTGATCGTTGCGGTGATCGGATAGATGAGAGCAAGGATGTATCGCAAAGGAATTAAAGGTTCCGACTGCACCCCATCAGTCTGATTCTTCTTGGTTCGGTGGTGCCGCAACCCAATCTCATGCTGATAGTCGAGCCAGACTTGGTCATAGGGCCGTTCGCAGGTATCGATCACCCACCGCTCAAATCGCTGGCGGACTGCCGCGAGGTATTGCCCATCCGGCTTCCCATCCGGACCGCTGAAATAGCGAATCAGGTGTTCGTGCGAACCGACAAAGCCGTACCAGAGATCAAGAATTTGCTGCACCTGCGGTGAGAGAATTTGCCCTGCCTTTCTCAGATACCGTTCATCTTCGTCGCTGAAGAGGACCGACTGCTTTAGCTTTTCGAACTCCTCCAAGCTTACAGGTGACCTGGCCAGTGATGGATTTCCGTATGCATAACCTGCAATTGATGTGGCCATAGAAACACTCCTTCTCAGTTGTTTAAGAAATTCCTTCGTTCCAACTCCCGTTTGGGAGGTTTATGCTGACCAGCTTAGAGAGGACAGATTGATAGGTCCAATATTTTGTTCTAATTGGATTCATCGGTTAGACTTATCAAATGGAACTCAGGCATCTTCGCTATTTTCTTGCCGTCGCACGAGAACAACACTTCCGCCGGGCGTCTGAAATGCTGCATGTCTCTCAGCCGGCGGTATCCGAGCAGATCAAACAACTGGAGGAGGAGCTGGGGACGCTCTTGTTTGATCGTTCCGGTCGAGGAGTCAAGTTGACCCCAGCCGGCCAGCTCTTTAAACGCTACGCTCGCCAGACTCTGAACCGGCTGGAAGAAGCACGGGTCGCGATTGATGAGCTGGAAGGACTCAAGCGGGGAACCCTGACGGTGGGCGTTGTCCAAACCGTCAATGCTTATCTGATCCCTTCAGTTATCGCTCGCTTCACGTCCGACTTTCCGGATATAAAAGTCTACGTGGAGGAATTAACAATGGATGAAATTGAGGAGAAGCTGATGGAAGGGGAGTTGCAGCTTGCTCTTGGTTTTCATCCGACCGAGTTCCACCGCATTGTCAGTCTTCCCTTGTTTGAAGAAGAACTGGTCTTGATCACTCCGATTGGTCACCCATTGGCAACATTTGATTCCATAGATTTGGATAAAATCACCGGCCACCCCCTTATCTTGTTGTCAGAAGGCTTCTGCACTCGCCGAGCGATCGATCAGGCGTTTCGACAGGCGAATTGTTCACCCCGTGTGGCGGTCGAAATGAACTCTATCACTGGGATCCTCTCCGCTATTCAGGCTGCCGGGACTGCCACGATTCTTCCTTCGTTTGCGCTTCGAGAGTCAGGCTTCGAATTGAGAGGAATACGATTGAAAAATCCATCTATCAGCCGCACGGTTGCGGTTTTGCGTGGGAAGTCGCAATACAGGTGTAGCGCTTCGCTCGCTTTTGAAGAGACCATCAATACAGAATGGAAACGGCTTCAAAGCGAAGTGGAAGTCGGGGATCACCTTCTTACCCCGGGTTGACATTGTACGGGGATATTCTCAGGTGGGGAGTAACCGACTCGTATCAGGTGAAAACTGGGGCATTTGACCCTATCGCCCTTCAATACCGCTCCTTTTCCAGTCTGCAAAGTGGCGTCATCACTTGCTCCAGTTACCGTCGGTGGGTGGCCTCTTTTTTGCTTGTAATGAAGTGCAGATCGAGTTCAGGGGCCCGGTCTCCTCAACGACGTCGTCCAAGGATCCGATGGGCAAGAACCTGGAACCGAAGATGAAGACAAACCCTGTGGAAAGGGAGCAGTCATGAAATTCAGGCGAATAGTATGCGGGATGGACTTTTCCGGCTCATCGGTACAAGCTTTCAAAACCGCACTTAATCTTTCCAGGGAAGATGAATGCATTATCTATCTGGTCCATGTAATTGACCACTTACTGGCCCATGAGCCGGTCTTTGCATCATCCACAGACAGCATTGACTATACTCCTCAGCAGATACTGGAGCGAATGAGGGGTCTCGTTCCCCAGGACCGCAAGAATGTCCCGCAAATCGAAACAGCTATTTTGCATGGATCGGCAGCCTCGGCTCTCAGTGATTTCGCGAAGGAGAAAGGTGCTGACGTGATTGTTGTGGGAACCCACGGGCGGGCCGGTCTGTCCAGGACCTTTCTTGGAAGTACCTCCGCCGGGCTTGTCAGGAAAGCTCCTTGCCCTGTGCTTGTAGTCAAGATGAAACCGGAGGAAGCGGAAAAGGGCGGCACATCAAAATGAAAAAGGGCCTGAGAATGACAGCCAGGCACTTTATTGTCTGCCGCCCTCATAAGTCGGAGCCAGCGGCGTACCTCCAAAATAGGGATAGCTGTCGAAGGGTACCTCCTCTCCGATGACCCGTGGATCCTCACTGTTTCGAAGTTCCTCCATAAGGATAAGGTGGAGCTCGTCTCGCGTGTCCTGATAATCGGGATCTTCGGCCAAGTTCTCCATTTGCCATGGATCGACCGTGAGGTCGTACAGCTCCCGAGCAGGGCGTTTCTCAAACGCCAGCCGGTACAGTGGCCGTACTGTCTCCTCATCACGGTGATCCACCATGTACTCTTTTGTCGGACCATTATCCACATCGCCATACCAGGAGCCGGGGATGAATGCATTCTCATAATCAGGAGTTCCCGCCGGCCAGCGATCAGGTGCGAAATTATAGATATAGAGAAAGTCTCGAGTTCTAATGGCTCGCATGGGAGTCCCTCCACTCTCCGGAGCATCCTGGCAAGGAACATGACGCTCTTTGCCGGCCAAAATAAATTCCCTGGTCGGCCATTCCTCTGCTGAGTTGGTGAGGAGATCGACAAGGCTTCGTCCTGTCATCTCGGAGGGCACATCCTGTCCCGCCAGTTCCAGAAAGGTCGGAGCCAGGTCGGTTAAGCTGACAAAGTCGTCTATTCGCCGCTCGCCCGGGAAATGACCGGGCCACCATGCAATGAGAGGCACGCGGACGCCGGCGTCGTAGAGATTGGCCTTGGCACGCGGAAAAGGCATCCCGTTGTCGCTGGTAATGACCAGCACGGTGTTGCCAAGCTCGCCTCGTCTTTCCAGCTCTTCCAGTAATTCACCAACCTCCCGATCGAACCGCTCCACTTCAAAATAGTAATCAGCAATATCGGCCCGCACGGAGTCCGCGTCGGGTAAAAAGGGAGGAACTTGGATTCGGTCGGCATCGATGCCGCTGGATCCTCCCGATCCTTCCTCATAAGGGCGGTGCGGATCGGTGCTCCCAAACCAG
>DATGOF010000116.1:0-5259 GCA_035306285.1 Acidobacteriota bacterium
GGATAGGGGTTGGAAACGGGACAAGGCAATTCAACGACTTAAGCCGGCTTCGATTAATGTTCATAGCGCGATAGATTCTCTTAAATTGTTCTCAAAAAGAGAAGCGAAAAAACTGGATGTTGGTGGACGGGTCCTGCTGATTACTTTGTAACAACCACTGAAACGTTGCCTTTGCGCTGCAGGATGTTAATCCCTACATCCTGTTGGTGACGCGTCAACAGGAGATCAAGGCTGGCTGCTCCGACTCTCAGATTGTGGATGCGAACTTCGTTGAGGAAGGGAGGAAGACGCGGATTGGAGAAGACCACCTGGTTTTCCACTCCCTGTACCTCCAGGCCAAGGCACGCCTGGAGCAACAAGAAAACGACTCCTGACGCCCATGCCTGAGGCGAGCAGGAGACCGGGTAAAGAGTCGGGCTTTCGCCAGGCCGCCGAGGAAAGCCACAGAAAAGCTCCGGTAATCGGTGGATGTCAAAGAAGAGACTCGCATCAAAGAGCCCCGTCAGAATACTTTCAGCTTCTTCTTTCAGGCCGTAACGAGCGAACCCCGCCGCGATGAGAGAATTATCATGGGGCCAGACCGACCCATTGTGATAAGACATGGGATTGTAGTGCACCTCTGTCACGGCCAGCGTACGGATTCCCCAGCCCGAAAATGAGGACTGACTAACCAAAGCAGCCGCCATGCGGCAGGCACGGCTCCGGTCACTGACGATTCCTGAGAACAAGCAGTGCCCTGCATTGGATGTACGAACTCGACAAAGCCTTCCATCTCCGTCAATCGCAATGCCGTAAGTCGACATGTCCTCACACCAGAAGGCATCCTCGAAACGACGCTGAAGTATAACCGCATCCTGTATCAAGCTCTGAGACCGTTCGCGAAAGCCCAGCTCGTCGGCCAGTTCAGCTGCAGCCATCTTTGCGGCATATACGTATCCCTGGACTTCACATAAAGCTATTGGTGGCTTTGGAGGTGAGCCATCGTCGTGGAAGACCGAGTCGTGAGAGTCCTTCCATCCTTGATGAACGAGTCCACGCGATGACTTCCGAGCGTAATCGACGAAACCGTCACCGTTGCTGTCTCCATAGTGATCGATCCAGTCCAGAGCTCGCTCGACGTTCGGCCAGATCGTTTCGATGAACGCTCGGTCGCCGGTCCGTCTGAAATAAGCCCCGGCCAGGACAATAAAAAGGGGTGTGGAGTCGACCGATCCGTAGTACCGCCTGAAGGGGACTTCTCCCAGCATCGCCACTTCGCCACCCCTGGTTTCGTGCAGGATCTTCCCCGGCTGTGCGTCCTGTTCGTTGTTCTCACAATTCGCCTGGGTTGCGGCCAGATATGCAAGAACTCCGCGGGCGATCGAAGGGTTACACCAAAGAGTCTGGAGAGCCGTAATAATCCCGTCCCGACCGAAAACGGTGCTGAACCAGGGGACTCCTGCGTAAGGATAGGGGCCGTGCGGTGTTTCGGTACGCATCATTTGCAGGTCGGCTCTCGACCGGTTCAGCCAATCATTGAACTGTTCATTGGAGGTTCGGATCACCGGTTCTTCGGCTTTGAGTCGCATCCATTCAGTGGAGGTCTTCTGCAAAGCATCTTCATAATGGCACGGAACGTGGGGGCCAGCCGGAACCAGATTTCCAACCGGAGAAAGTGATTTCGAATCCTCCCGACTCTCAAAGGTAATGGCCCAGCGATAACTAACTTCGTCGCCCGGATCCAGCCGGATCTGGAAGTAAGCAGTCGATCCCTCCAACTTGCTGGGGGGAGGGGTGAAGATTATTCGCGTACTGCGAAGCCGATCGTCCAGCCCGCGGTAAGAAAAGACAAGCGAGTCTCGAGTGACCTCCATCGGCAACAGTTGACCTCGCTGGGTCCGCTCCAACCCGCGGACTTCGAAAATGTCCCGAAAATCCGCATCGAAGTCGATTGCTAGTGTGAGATGTACGACAGAGTCTCCATAGCTATGGATGCGAAGTCTTTCATAGCAACTCGAGTTCCAAAGCACCTTGGAACGAAGGAGGTGAATCGTTCCCCGAGTAATAACGACCTGACCGGAACGTCGAATATCTCCATTCATCAGATCGACGCCCATGCTTGCGCTATCGTCTTTGATTGTGGAACTTAATAAGAGAGGGCGGCGGTTTTCCAGGCGGAGAACCATTCGGGAGAGGAACCGAGTATCTTGATGATAGATCCCCAATTCGCCTGGCCCGAAGGGTTCAATGTCCCCGAAACGGTCAAAGACAGCGAAAGTGTCCCCATGCTTCAGCACACGGGTTCTATCATCGAGCCGATCGGACGAGGTAGTAATGTAATACTCGTCAAATTCATCGTCGATTTGAACTACCTCAGGAACCATTTCTGCTCACAATTCCACGACCGCTTTCGGGTACTCGATCATCTGTTGATAGATAGAAAGATAGCGTTCGGCCATTTGGGTTGAGGTAAACCGCCTTTCGAACGCTTCGCGGCAGCCTTTTCGGCTTAAGCTGGATACTCGCTTGGCCGCCTCAATTGCGTCTTCCAGATTGCTGACGACAAAGCCGGTTACCCCGTCTTCCATGACCTCAGGCACAGACCCATGTGGGTAGGCAATAACCGGAGTCCCGCATGCCATCGATTCGATCATGACTAACCCGAAGGGTTCGGGCCAATCAATTGGGAAGAGGAGCGCACAGGCCTTACCCAGAAATTCGTTCTTTTCATGTTCCCCGATTTCGCCGACGAACTCGATTAGCGGGTGGTTCAGAAGAGGCCTGATGCTTTCTTCGAAGTAATCTTGATCGATGCGGTCGACTTTAGCTGCAACCTTCAGGGGGCGACCTACCGCCTTAGCAATCTCGATGGCACGGTCGACCCGTTTCTCTGGTGAGATACGCCCCAGAAAAGCCAAATACTCGCCGGGCTCAGAATAGAACTGATACAGGTCCCGCGGCAAACCATGGTGAACGGTTCCTTTCCAGTTTACCCAGGGAAGGGGTTTGCGTTGTGCGTCCGAGATAGAGATGACCGGCATTTCCCGAAATTCTTCATAGAGCGGTTTGAGGTCGGGAATATCGAGCCGTCCGTGGAGTGTCGTTACATGAGCAAAAGCATGCCGACGGGAAAGCGGAAAGTGAAGATAATCGACGTGGAAATGAACGATATCGAAATCGGATGCCTGTTGAAAAACTCTCTCCAGCAGAAGGATGTGGTGCGCAACATGGTCAACGCAATCTTCGTCGAGGCGGAGCGACTGGCGACACGCGGCTACTAGATGTGCCTGTGTCATTGAATCTCCGCTGGCGAAGAGGGTGACGTCATGTCCCTGCCGAACCAGTTCTTCTGTTAGAAACGAAACTACTCTTTCAGTGCCGCCATAATATTTCGGCGGCACACTTTCATACAGCGGAGCGACCTGAGCAATCCTCATATAGTCAACACACGCGAAACCACAAACGAAGGTGATTATATCGCGACCAACGAGAGCCCAGCAATCGGTCTACATCCACTACGAAAATTTCGTAGGTAATTTTTGAATCTTTCGATTCATTCCGCGTTTGACTTATCCAGTAGAGAATTGCTCGAAATCTTTTGATGTGCAGGCTAAATATGCCGTCTGCTCCTTTTGATGTTGATTGGCAGGAAGTGGAATTTGACCTTTGGCAGAGAATTCGCCGAGCGAGGCAAAATTGCTAAAACGCTAGCAGCGGTAGCAGGACCGACGCTGCCTGATGATGCAGTATTCGTTTCGCTACTACGGGACGTGGGGATCGACGAGCTTCTGGACCAGGCTGCCTGGCATGGCATCAGCCCCTTACTCTACGGACGCGTTTCGACGTGTTCTGCAATAGAGAACGGCTTTTTGACTCGGGAGCAGACCGAAAAGCTCCACCGTTCCTCGGCTGCCATTCTCGCCTGGAATCTCCTTCTTCAGGCTGAGCTTCGGCGGCTCAGCCCCCTTCTCGAGGGGGCTGAGGTTCGTTTCCTGCTCTTGAAAGGACTAGGAGTAGCCGAAAAGCTCTATCCAAGTATTGGACTGCGACCCATTGGGGATATCGATTTCCTGATTCGCAAGACGGATTTCGCCACGGTTTCGAAGCTTTTGAGCTCGATCGGGTATCAACCGCAAGATGCCGATTCTATTCAGGACCAGCTCGAGCGAGGGTTCCACGTCCCGTTCTATCACCTGGAAAGAGGAGTGACGGTCGAGGTGCACTGGCATATCTCACGAAAGGGGCACCCTAACCGGATTGCCATTACCGATCCTGCCTTGGTCGACAGTTGGTGGTCTCGTGCGTCAGAAGCCTGCGTCGCGGGGCGGAAGGTGCTGTTGCAGGCGCCCGGCGACTTGCTCGGACATCTGTGTATTCACTTTCTAAAACATCGCTTCGGTTTCGAAGATGAAAAGGTCAACCTGACGAGCCGGGGCGCGCTGATTCAACTAAGCGATATTGCTCGCTGTCTGGTTCTGTACGGTTCCGTGATCGACTGGACAGAGTTTGAGCGCGAAGCTGACCAGTATGGTCTTCTCGACGTGATGAGCGTGGTCATCGAAATCGTCCGGCGGACGTTTCCCAACGACAAAGCCGTTATAAAGAACGTGGCGGAAGCGAATTTGCCCCTCTCAGCAGAGGATGAGTCGATCGCGGCGCGGATAGCCGACCGCCTTTTCTCCCAGGACTCCGTTCTGCCTGCCAACACGGAGGGCATCTGGAAGTCGTTCTTGGTTAGTTTGAGGAACGTCTTTCCGCCGCCGCAGATCCTGGCGGAGAGGTATTCCGTCTCGCCGTCATCACCGACGCTCCCCTTTTATTACGCTCTTCGACCCTTTCAGCTGGCGGTCCGATTTGGTTCACCCTGGTCGAGAGTATCGCGCTTTCAGGAGGATTTGACACTCAATCGCTGGATCGTAGGAAAAGGGGCATAGTGGTGCCCGGAAGAATTTTTTTTCGCGGAGACGAGATGAATAGATCGAAAGCAAATGGCGGCGAAATTAACGAAACATCGATAGTGATGGCTTCACCCAACCATGTCGCCTGTGAACTGGGGCAGGAGATCGTGTTGCTTCAGCTGGACTCGGGACTTTACTTCAGTCTGGAGAATGTCGGCACGCGCATCTGGCAGTTGATTCAAGAGCCAGTAAGCGTCGAGGAAGTCGTTGCGACCGTCAATCGGGAGTTCAGTGGCTCGCAGAGGGCAAAGGAAGAAATGATCGATTTCCTGAGGGACTTGAATCAGCAGGGGCTTCTGGAGTGTGCTCCTGCGGATCTAAC
>DATGOF010000117.1:0-2696 GCA_035306285.1 Acidobacteriota bacterium
AACGGCTATGTGGTCATGGCCATCGATAGCTATTTCAATGGAGAGCGTCGGGGTCTTGGACCATCAGGAGACCTCGAACGGCAGGAACAACGTTCTAACCAGGAGATGTCTCAGTTCAAGATCAATCTTTGGTTTGGACGGTCTCTGTGGGGCATGATGCTGCGTGATGAACAGATCGCTCTCGATTATTTGAGTCGTCGTCCCGAAGTCGACGCCACGAGAATCGGAGCCAGCGGGATGAGTATGGGAAGCACACGTGCGTGGTGGCTGGCAGCTCTAGACGAACGAATTCAGTCGGTAGTGGGGGTCGCATGCTTCACACGGTATCGGGAACTAATCGAGCAACGTTACCTCAGAGCCCATGGTATCTATTACTTTGTCCCTGGGATTCTTCAACACTTTGATACAGAGGCTGTAATGGGCTTGATCGCTCCCCGCCCCTTTCTCGCTCTGACAGGAGACAGCGATGCCGGGTCGCCTCTAGACGGTATTCGCGTCCTGGAGAAGAAGCTTTCGAAAATCTACAATCTTTATCAAGCACCGGAGAATTTCAAGAGCATTGTTTATGAGAATACGGGACACGTTTATACAGACGAAATGAAGGAAGAAATGCTCGAGTGGTTCAATCGAACACTCTCTTCGACAAACTAGGAGCGTACGAGCTTCAAGCAGACGGTTTATGGCAGAAACTGGAGGATCCACCCGCCTGGGTCGACAGGGGTACTTGATAGCGGTTCTCGTACCGTTCTCCTTACGGCTGGGAGCGACCACATCGCACGGCTTGAGAGTCGTTTCCTTGTGCGATATGCATTAAAATAAAAGACTCCTCAGTATTTCGAGCGAAAGTGGCGGAATTGGCAGACGCGCCAGACTTAGGATCTGGTGGGGTAATACCCCGTGGGGGTTCGACTCCCCCCTTTCGCACCAGCAATATCGCCAAGGGTTATTGCCCGTTGGCCGACGCATCGTTGCAAGAGACTGACTCGCTGCAGTTTTATGTTCGACAATCTGGATTGACGCCTCCATCCGGCTGAAGGCGTGAGCTAGTGTCTTCGGCACAAAATCGAGCCGAAAGGGTGTGCCGAGAGTACGACAGCCATCTTGGCTGTCACGTTCGACGGGCATCCTTGCCCGTCGAGAAGGTGGGACATGACCACCTATAGGATGCCTGTTCTACCGCCGAAATTGCAGTCGGGAGAGATCGGGTCGAGTGTACGGGATTGCGCCCGTACACCCTCCCACACCACCGGACGTACCGTTTTCAGTATCCGGCGGTTGAAGTCATGCGTTTGGTGACGCAAGATCGGATGGCATGACGAAGCCGTGCCGGCGGAGTAGACGGTTATTAAGCGCCATTTGCAGGGTCGGAGTGCGGGCTAGCCGCCACGCGCCGCGGCTACTATGCGCCGCTCGCAGTGGACGAAGGGGGAAGAAAAGGGGACAGGTCTCTGCTGGGGGAAGAAAAGGGGACAGGTCTCTGCTGACGGACAGGAATTGGGGAAAACAGGGAATTGCGGACAGACCCCCGTAGAATCCCCTCCCCTCCCGGCACCGTGTCTCTGTGGTGAATTCGACCGAGAAACCAGAAAAGCTTGCTTCGCTGCTTGGTCTAAGGGAGACTTGCGCTACAAGCGTCTGTTGAAGTTTTTCCTTAATCTCGGAAATCTCGAACCAAAGGGGGCGACCTTTCAGTGCCACATCGTATAGCTGTTATCCTTGCCGCATTCTTCTCACTTATCATCCTGGTGCAAGGGCACGAACATACCCTTCACCAGTCTACCGAGGCGGCTCGCGCGGCCAGAGCTCGACTTGCCGCTCAAGCTGAGGCACCCGGAGAGGCCACGGGCTCGGTTTGTCATCTCACCATCAATCTGCAGGATGCCGAAAGCGGCCAGATCCTTCCAGGACTTGTAAGAGCGACCAACCTCGATTCGGGAAAATTCATTCTTCTTACCGAAGGCGTTCAACGCGAGAGTTTCTGGTATGCCGTCTCTGAAGGTGCAGAGGTGTCGGTTCCGCCGGTACGCTTGCGCATCGAAGCCTTCCATGGTCTTGAGACCGCCGAAACTACGGTTGAGCTGGATCTCTCCCAAGCGCAGAAGCAAGAAGTGAATGTCAAATTGAACCGGTTCTATGACTCTCGAGGTCAAAGGCTTCGTTCCGGCAACACGCATTTACATCTGAGAAATCTGAGCCGAGTCGAGGCTGAGCGCTACCTGAGAGTTGTCGCTCAAGCAGACGATTTGGATCTACTCTTCGTTTCCTATTTACGGCGGATTCCCGGAGAACAGACTTATATTAGCAACAGCTTTACATCTCAAGATCTAGAAAGACTATCGGAGGAAAGCGTCCTATTGAGTAACGGCGAGGAACACCGCCATAATTTTGGAGCAGGTGGCGAAGGTTACGGCCACGTGATGTTCCTGAACCTGCCAAAACTGATCGAACCGGTCAGCATTGGACCGGGAATTATGGGGGAGGGTACTGACGGACTTCCGCTTCAAGAAGGCATCCGCGCGGCTCGTGAGCAGCAAGCCTCCGTCGTTTGGTGTCATAACAGCTTTGGCCTTGAGGATATTCCGAATTGGATCGCTGGACTGATCGATGCTCAGAATATTTTTGATGGTGGATCTCAGGGAGACTATGACGATACTTTTTATCGCTACCTGAATGCCGGGCTGCGGGTTCCTTTTTCG
>DATGOF010000118.1:0-3145 GCA_035306285.1 Acidobacteriota bacterium
TCGGGAAGATCTCTGCCAGTGAGCTTGGTAACAAATCCCCTGCTTCCAAATTATCGTTATGATGCTGCCAGAAAGGCTCTCCATGGAACTCGTTGGTTCCGCTTTTGGTGATTACATTGACAGCATTGGAGTCATAGCCAAAGTCGACATTAACGCTGGCCGTCTGAAGCCGAAATTCCTTGATCGTCGAAGGAGATTGGATGTTAGCCGTCATCTTATAGAAGCCATTTAATGATTGGCCTCATCAATGGAGACATTCGAACACACGATCGAACGGGAGTCAACAAATGTCAACAGAATGGAGGAAGCAGACAAAGCCAGCTATTCAGTTAAGAAAGGAATTGCCGCTTTCAACCAGCCCCGGCGCATGAAGAACCGCCTATAGAACGTCCAAAGCATTGGCGAGGAGGGCATCGAATATGGATGCGAACATAACACCGGGATTGAATCCAGTACCGGTTTCATTTGGCCCCAGGAAGTTCTTACGCAATGTCGATTCTGGCCTGCGCCGAACGACTATACAGTGATGGTCGTTCTACTCCCAATCTGGAAAGTCATAAAAAGGATTGGAAAGAAACAGCAACCGCAAGTCAATTTGACTCCGCCGCTGAATGCGGCAGTTTGGAGGAAACAATGAGAGTCATGGTACTAGTTAAGGCGAACGAAAGTTCAGAAGCTGGCGAGATGCCTGGTGAAGAGCTTCTTACTGAAATGGGCAACTTCAACGAAGAGCTTTCGAAGGCCGGGGTCTTACTCGCAGGTGAAGGTCTGCACCCGAGCTCAAAGGGGGTGCGTGTCCGCTTTTCCGGTAAAGACCGGACGGTTATTGACGGGCCATTTGCCGAAACCAAAGAGTTGGTCGCAGGCTACTGGCTCTGGAAGGTCAGGTCAATGGATGAGGCGATCGAATGGATCAAACGCAGCCCGTTTCAAGAAGGAGAAGTCGAACTTCGGCCGGTATTTGAAATGGAAGACTTTGGTGAGGCTCTTACGCCCGAGCTGCGAGAACAAGAGGAACGGCTTCGTTCAGAAGCTGCAGCTCGGTCAGAGGAATAAGGGCCAGAGGATTCGGGGAGACCTCAACACCAATCGACCAGAATGCCGAAAGAATCTTCCCAATAAGAAGGCAGGAGCTCCATTCATCGCTTGCGGCATTTGGAGCAATTGGGAATCAAGGGCGGGAACCCGGTGAAGCCGGCTCCGGGTGACCCATTCGTCGCTGAAGAGCTAAAGAAGCTGTTTATCCGGCGAGAGGGCAAGATAGATGAAATCTCCCCGTGGTTCCTTGGGTCAGGACGATGGCAACAGCTAACCCGCTGTCGCCGTTGAAAAGTCCTCGAAGGGTCCACCGATTCAAGACCAGAAAGGAAGTGAGTATATGGTGGATCGACAAAAACTCTATGAACACATTTTGACAACCATTGAAGAAATGCCCAATCAGATGCAAAAGGTCTTCGTCTTGCAACGTTATTATGGACTTGGGCGCAATGACATCGTGCAGAAGGTCGGCATCGAGGCAAAGGAAGTCGCCTTCTTACTAAGAGCTGCCGAACAACTCCTGTATCAGACACTGAAACCTTTGCGTACCGGCGAAGTTGAGCTTGGTGGTGATGAGCAACGACGGTCTGGTGTCCGTCCGGCTTGTAACGACATGACCTCAGATGTTAAATCGGAGAAAGAAGATACAGGCAGGATAGTTGGAAGCACTTCCGATTCAGCTTTCATCCCCCGGTCATCGCGCGAGATAGCCGTCGTCGGGATAAGCTGCTTCGAGGTCTGTGTACAATCAACGAGGGCTATGGCTAAGAAGCCGCATTTCAGTCCACTTGAATGGAGGCCGACATGGGCAGGACGAGTGAAGGTCAAAATGAATTGCTAATGATCCCCATATCCACCATATTCAGGTCGGTATCCACGGTATTCACTGAACTAATCAATGGAACTGAATCCGGATATGGATGGGTGCTGAATCGCGGTGATAAAGGTCTGCTCAGATCGTTGGATCAGCTTTCGAGCCGCGAAGCATCGATGGTGCCGGCCGAAGGAGGAGCCTCGATCGCCGCCCATGTGGATCACCTTTGTTATGGGCTCAGTTTATTTAACCGATGGAATGCAGGCGAACAGGATCCATTCACTGACGCCGACTATTCTGCCAGCTGGCGCAAGGCTTCGGTTTCGGCCAATGAGTGGGAGGCGCTTCGATCTCGGTTGCGCAAAGAAGCCCGAAGTTGGCGGGACGCGCTCACCGAATCGCGCCAGCTAAGCGAGATGGAAATGATTGGTATCGTAGCGTGCGCCGCTCATGTGGCATATCATCTCGGAGCGATTCGGCAGATGAACCGATCAACACGCGGTCCCACTGCTAACGACTGAGGTGACCACCCCGGGAAAGAAAAGTTGAGCCAGCATGTGCCAATAAAATCAGTAGGAGCAACCGTCGAATCAAGTTCGTAGCAGTAACAAGCGACCCATCGCGAGACCGGAATTGAACGCTAGAACCGGCCGCCACAGCACCGGCTTCACAGATCGACTTTAGCAGCAGATCCTGCGACCAAGAATGAGAGGCACACTGGCTCAATCGCCCGGCGTATGAGAAGCGTCATTGTATCGAGGTTGCAGCTCTCGCTGCGAAGACGTTTTCGCCTGCCTGATCACAGTGACTGAATGGTGGCGGCAAATCTTTTCGATCAGCCGCTTCAGGCTGTCGGAGATGGAAAATCGGACAAGCTGGCTGTCGATCCCTTCCTGATCGTGATTGAAATGCTGGCGGCCACTTCGGAACACGGCATTGACAACATAACGCCATTGACGACATAAGGGCCCCCAGCCGATCCGAAGAGGCTAAAAAGCCCCGGACCTTCTTACCGGACCTTCTTATGGGCGGAAGTCACCCCCTTCCCAACAAAAAGTACGGCCATTGTCCACCACCATTGGTATCGGGCCCGACATTGTTTCTTGGTTGGGGGCTTACCCAAATCAGCTCGGCCGCCTATCCAGGTGATTTTCCCTCCGATCCCTCTTAAGATCACTCCCTGCACCTTCATTGCCTGTCTCACTTCCGAGCTCGGATAGAGTCCCAACTAAACCTCCTTCCATGGTTCTCGTTAAAGGACTCCTCCTATACTCCTCATTGCGACCGGACACT
>DATGOF010000119.1:0-4280 GCA_035306285.1 Acidobacteriota bacterium
GAAAAAGAGCAAAGGGTTGCAATCGGCACGGGTCCAAGAGTGGCTTTCCTGAGAAGCCACTGCCAACGGCGATTCCGGCGGATTCCTAGAACAGAGCCTGTTGCAGCTCTGCGAAGTCTGATCCATTGATTGTGGAGGATCTGGGCTGACCCGTCAAATTCAGCTGTTTCCGTTCCAGCCGGTTAACGATCTGACGGGCTCGCTCCACAACCGGGGCAGGAATCCCAGCCAGACGTGCAACTTCAATCCCATAAGACTTACTGGCCACTCCGGCCTGGACTCGGTGAAAGAAGATGATTCGTCCCGCGGATTCCTTGACGGTGACGCAGTAGTTCCGGACTCCCGGGTGATGTTCCTCCAGACGCGTCAATTCCTGATAGTGGGTGGCAAACAGGGTACGAGCCTTCCGGTGGGATTGCTCAATCAGATACTCTGCCACCGCCCAGGCGATGGAGAGACCATCAAAAGTGGCGGTTCCACGCCCGACTTCGTCCAGCAGGATGAAACTTCGGGGAGTCGCGGTATTCAAAATCCGGGCTGTTTCGATCATCTCAACCATGAACGTGGATTGACCACGTGCCAGATTGTCACTAGCCCCGACCCGGGTAAAGATCCGATCAACCAGGCCGATCTTCGCTTCGTCAGCCGGAACAAAACAGCCCATTTGAGCCATGATCACGATGAGGGCATTCTGGCGAAGAAAAGTCGACTTGCCGCCCATGTTTGGACCCGTGAGTATCAGCATTTGATCGGAACTCGTATTGCAGACCAGATCGTTGGGAACAAATGGTTCATCCCTCTCCAGTTCCAGGACAGGGTGACGGCCGTTTCGAATCACCAGCTCTGCAGACTCTTCAAGTTGAGGCCGGATATAGCGATTTTTGGCGGACACTTCTGCAAAGGAGAGAAGCACGTCGAGCCGAGCCAGTATCGACGCCACTTTTCGAATCCGGGGCGCCTGGCTTGCCACGCGCTCCCGCACCTGGAGAAAAAGCTCTCGTTCCAGTTCAACAATCCGTTCTTCGGCGCCCAGCACTTTCTCTTCGTATTCTTTGAGTTCAGGAGTCACGTATCGTTCAGAGCCGGCCAGTGTTTGCTTGCGGATGTAATCGGAAGGAACAGAGTCGAGGTGAGCACGGGTCACTTCAATGAAATAGCCAAAGACTCGGTTGAACTTTACCTTAAGCGAGTTGATTCCGGTCCGTTCACGCTCTTTCGCTTCCAGCGCGGCAATAAAGGATTTTCCTGATTGTGCGATCTCTCGTAATTCGTCCAGTTCTTTGTGATAGCCTGGCCGGATCAGACCTCCTTCTGACAGTGTTGCAGGTGGATCGTCACGGATGGAACGAAACAGGTCTTCGCCGACATCGGCCAGCCGGTCGAAGTCTGGGGAGAGCCGGTTGGCAGTATAGCCTTGCAGTTCCTCCTGTATTCCTGGCAACGCCGCAATGGAGTCACGCAAGGCCAACAGGTCCCGAGCATTGGCGGTTTTCAGGGTAACACGACTGAGCAGCCTTTCCAGATCGTGGACCTGATCAAGTCGCTGCCCCAGACGTTTCATCCCAATCAGGGAATTAGATAGTTCCTCAACCGCATCCAGGCGCTGATCAATTTCTTCGAGACTGAAAGAGGGACGCAGGATCCAGGCTCGGAGAAGGCGGGCACCCATGCCTGTGCGGGTATGATCCAGCGTTGAAAACAACGTCCACCTGCGATTCCCATCCATGCCGCGAACCAGTTCGAGGTTCTGCACGGTTGAGTCATCCATCTTCAAGTAGTCCGAAGGCTGAAGTAGGGAAAGAGTCGTGATGTGGTTGAGTTCGCACTTCTGGGTCTGTCGGACATAGTGAAGAAGCGCTCCCGCGGCTGAGATTGCTTCTCTCCCGTCACCCAGGCCGAAGCCCTCGAGACTCGAAACATTGAACTGGTCGAGTAGCAGCCGCTCGGCGAAATCGAAGTGAAAGGTCCACTCGTCAGCGGGAGTCTGAACAGCTTCCTTACATACCCCCTGATTCCGGAACTTTGCTTTCCACTCTTTTGCCTGGTGCTCGGAGACGACGATCTCTGCGGGCTGGAAGTGAGCCAGCGTCTCCTGGAGCGCTTCCCATCGCTCAGTAGCCCGAAACTCAGAAGTCCAGAACTCACCGGTAGAGACATCAAGGAAGGAGGCCGCCAACGCGGCGTCACTTGAATAGAGCGCGGCCACGAAATTATTTTGCTTTGAGTCGAGTACCCCTTCTTCAATGGTCGTACCTGGAGTCAGAATGCGAGTTACTTCTCTCCGAACAATTCCTTTTGCTTGCCTGGGATCTTCAACCTGGTCACAAATGGCAACCTTATAGCCCCGCTTCAACAGCTTACTTAAGTAGTTGCTGGCCGCATGATAGGGAATGCCGCACATTGGAATCGGTCCGCCGTCACGATCTTTATTGCGCGATGTAAGCGTGATCTCGAGTTCCCGACTCCCAATCACAGCGTCCTCATAGAACATTTCGTAGAAGTCACCTAGGCGAAAGAATAAAAGTGCATCGGGGTGAGCGCGTTTGATCCGGTGGTACTGGCGCATCATCGGAGTCGACTTTTCCATAGGTATTGACTGTAGCAGACAGGTATGAAATCAAACAGGCGTTCCCAGAGGGGGCGATCCGCACCCCAAGTCCATTTCCACACCAATTCCAACGACACTCTATTTGTCAGCCGTCGTTGCCAGAGTTCCCGCCAATCTCTTATCCTTATCCATCCGACTGATTCTGAAGGAGAATTAAAGGCGGAGACGTTGGCGGGCAGGTTCTGCAAGGTCGATCAATGGAGGGTGCTTCTCTGTCAGCTTCCGAGTAACCGATGTACATTCTGGCAATCGATACGGCGACAAATAGCGGGGGAGTGGCTCTGAGCCGAAACAGCGAGATCATTGGTGAAATCATGCTGAAGACTCCTCTAGAATACTCCGATCGCCTTCTTGGCATCATCGAGTTCCTCCTGAGACAGTTGAAGATAAATATCGATGATATAGCCTGTTTTTCCGTTGCGGTCGGACCGGGGTCTTTCACCGGTCTCAGGATCGGAATTGCTGCCGTTAAAGGATTTTGCCATGCGCTGGAGAGACCTGTCGTTGACGTTTCCACGCTGCAGGCACTTGCCTGGACCTATCGCTGGGCCGGGGAGCCGGTGGCTCCGATGATTGATGCTCGACGGCAGCAGATCTACGGGGCGGTTTACGCCCATCCTCAACCTCAAGAGAGCCATCTGGTTATGCCGGAAGTTGTACTCCCGCCGGCAGAGTGGCTGAGCACGCTTCCCGCCGATTCGTATATTTTTGTCGGGGACGGCGCTCAGATGTACAGCCGAACCGTACTTGCACATCATCCGAACAGTCGACTCCTGAGAACCGACAACCGCATTCTCTCGGCTCTCTGCGAGATTGCTTACTGGAGGATGACTCGAGGAGAGGTCCTGCCGGCAAGCCGCCTGAAGGCCCATTACATTCGACCATCTGATGCCGAGCTGTAGGGAGTTTTCCGGCGCCTGGAGAGATGCATGCGTTACCAGATTCGTGCAGCCCAGATTGACGACCTCGCTGAGATCATCCAACTGAACCGTCGGACAGGACTTTCTGAATGGTCGGAAGAGAGCTACCGAGAGGCCGTCGCTTCAAAGCAGTTTCTCTTGATCGTAATAGAATTGCCCGAAGAGGAGAAGAATCGCATTGCAGGCTTCGCCGTGGCCACCGTGATCTTTACGGATCTGGAGATCCTCAGATTGGCGGTTAAGCCGTCGTGGCAACGCAGGGGGTTGGGAAGTGTGCTCCTTCAGCACGTTCTCGAATGGGGAAAAGAGCAGGGTTGTAAGAGGTGCCTGCTAGAGGTCAATGCCGATAATCAAGCCGCAATCCATCTCTATAAAAAATATGACTTCGTTGAACTGTATCGGCGCAAGAACTACTACTCGCATCCCCCGGGAGACGCCCTGGTAATGGAGTCTCGCCTCCACCGGGTTCACGCCGAAAGGACGGGAAGGGTACCGATCCGATGAATCGAAAAGGTTCTGATCAACCGGCCCCCACCCAGGCGCTTATTCTTGCCACGCTCTTTGGAGTTCTTTTCCTGGCATCTGTCGACAACCAGCTCTTGATTCCTCTCCTTCCGTTATTGAGCGACGACCTTTCGGTATCGCTTCAGCGGCTGGGATGGCTTTTTAGTATTTACGCCCTTTCAGCCGCACTCTTTAACTTGTTTCTGGGGCCACTGACCGACCGCTATGGTCGCGTTATCTTTCTTCGC
>DATGOF010000120.1:0-4263 GCA_035306285.1 Acidobacteriota bacterium
TCGGGATGCTGCGGCTTGGGCGTCTTAATCCCTTCTTTTTAAGGTCATCCGTTCAAACGAGCTTAACGGTGCGATGCACGCATGGGCCGCACGTCTTAATCCCTTCTTTTTAAGGTCATCCGTTCAAACTGCAGTGGTCCCTTTTCTCCCATGCTTTCAATGATTTAGAACGGCGGTTGACAATTGTTTCGCACATTCGAAAGTTAACCTTTCTTAGAGACGAAAAAAGACTACGACGAACTGCGAACCCGGCTACTGAAATCACCGGATCCGCCCTCCATCACGGCCCAAGAAGCTCACGGAAAAGCTTTTCTAACGCCTCCCGCAACTGAGTCTCATCTTCGAGAGCACGGGCGATCTTGTTGTTCGGAGGGACGAATCCGTGAGCCAGGCAGTTCCGGAGATGGTTGAGCTCCTGGAAAGTCTCGCCTATCAATGTCTTTAGCTCTTTCCGCACGGCGTCTCGCCTTGCGCAGTCGGATGGATTTCCACTCGACTCGATTATTCTTGCCGTAATCAGGGCCTCCAGACCGTAAATTGCTGCTCGTACATAGTCACGCTGCTTCAAGTAGCGCCTAGCGAGTTCCTTTTCCCAGGAGGCACGATCAGGCATACGAAACCAACAAACCCGCTGCTCCAGTTCCTCCCGAAAAAGCACCGTGGCTGGATCGTTTCCCATGAATCGGTCGGGCAAACTGCTCCAGGTAGAGAGCGCCTCGCGAGCCTTAACGACGTTACTCGTACGTTCGAAGAAAGCCGCTCGGACCAAGAAATCACTTGCAGGCCCCAAAAGGGGCTGAAAGACACTGTAGTCTCCGTCCTTGTCATATGTGTATAACGCCTTGATCCAGTCAACGATTCGCAATAGGCCGACCAGGTTATGAACGGGTGCTTCGCCGGTCTCAGGATCATATCCCCCGTACCAGATCCCGCCAATGTCTGCCTTTCGGGTGACCTGTAGGTGAAGCGCCGCCACCAGAGCGATCATCGGCAAATGCCGAAAACCGTGGCTTACGTCGATGTGGACGGTGGCCCCTGACTCCACGTGGCGAGCCATGATTCCCAGCAGTTCGATCTGTTGACGCTCGGTTCTGCAGTAAGGAATGATCACCAGGCGCGTCTCGCGCCCGACTCGCTTCGAGAGGGGATCTTGGAGCGGAGCCAGAATTTCCGCCGCGACAGCTTTTTCTTCGGTGGCGTCCAGAAGCCGGAGGCGTGCTTCCTCGGCTTCGGCTCCGAAGGCGAAGTCGGCACTTTCGAAGAGATGATCCCACATACTGCCGGCCGTTCCCATAATCACCACCCGGTCCGCCTTGACTCGCTGCTGAAGGGCCCAGCCGAAGAACGCCACGGGTTCAGAGAAGTCACCGTTTCCGAAGTCATACGAGGTTTTCCGGTATGCTCGCTCTTTGCCGGGAAGGCGGCCAAGGAAGGTGAGTAGAGTGGTTGTCATAGTCCTGGCTCCCCATTGAGACGTACAAACAGTTGATCAGAAAGCTTCTTCTAGGGGTTTTCGCACCCCCCTGACGGGCCATAACGCCCGGTCCTTGCGACTTGGTGTTCGACGAGCCGTGCTCCGAAACGCTCCATGTCGTCTGCAGTTAATTCCCGGCCTCGCCCCTCCGGGGGAACGTCCATGGTCAGATGCAGATACCGGGCGCCCTTTTCACAGACGGCAGCGGCTAAATGGACGGGTAGTGTCCCTAGCACGACGTCTCCAGCTTGAACATCAGTCAGATCGAGATGCTCTAACTTTCTATCCGCCTTCAGGCCCTGTCGTTCGGCCCACTCGAGAGCACCGGGATGACGGGTGATGAGAAAGGTCCGGCCCGAAACCGGAGCCTTTTCTTCCATTGGCAAGAACGTCTCAACATCATCAACCGCAAATCGCTCTACGAGTTTCCGCACTCTGTCCTGGAGAACGTCGGCCGCTAGTGGTTGTTTGCGAAACCCGCCATGCTCGATGTCGTTCCGAACTTCAGCGATCTCCAGCCGGTGGTCATCTGACAAGTTAAAGCAAAATTCCGCAGCCTCACGCTGTCCCTGGTCGTACTCAGGCGAGTTAACCTCCACACCGCGTTCATCCTCGGCATGGAGATTAATGCGCGCTTCTCTTATTACGGCCGCGGCCTCCGGATATCGCCCGAGAGCCAGGTAGTAGCGTGCGAGGGCATATTGGGCTCGCTGCCCTTCCTTGCTGTACAGCCGGTCCGCACGCAACGGGCGTAAGCGTTCGGCAAGCTCGCCCAGAACAAGAGCCAGGGGAGGAAGTTTTTGGGAGACCTCTTCTTGAAATTTCTCAATCGCGTCCAGCAGGCGTGCAGCACTACCTCGGGCAGCCGATTTATTGGAGTCGTCCTGGAAGTATCCAGTAATCAGCGAAGCAACCCGCATCGTTGCCAGATCGTCGGCAAAATTCTCGATGGCATTGACAAGGCGCTCGAAGCGGGGGAAGTCGCGACCCCCTGAAGATGCGACCTCTCTAGCGAGCCTATTTCGTGCGTTAAGCCCGAGTTCAACAACCGCGTCCGCAACACCAGTTCGGACAAACAACCCTAGCGCTTGAGCCCAGTCCACGAGCGTAATAAAGAGTGTCAGGTCCCAAATGGGAGACACTTCATTCTTGCGGTATTCACCGTAAACAAGCTCAATTCGGTCATGCTCGATTCTGGTTGCTCTAAGGACACTCAAGATAGCACCGGCGAAGAAGGGCTGAGCCCGATAGCCATGAGTAATGTCGAGCAAAATCTCTCCAGAGGATGACTCTTCGAGCGCCTTACGTATTACCTCAAACTGTTCCCAAAGTTCTTGTTCCGTGCGGCCGTCCGGCAGTCGGCGGAAAGTGGGTGCGGGGCATCCAGCAGCTCTCAAACTGGCTTCCAGCGATTTACGGTGCTTTAGCTCGGCATCCTTTGTGGCTGGAACAATGACTCGGTCAGCTTCCCACAGTTTGGCCAAAGCAGCAGCGACATAGATGGTTTGATGTTCACCCCGTCCATCCCAGTGATACAGGGCCTGCTCGTAATCTCCGGTTCCGAGAAAACTAATCAACGTCCTTGCCATGGCTTTTCCAACAAAAGTCGGGAGTTTAACGGCCGATCATGTGAGGGGTCAGGCGGTATTGGCCTGACCTTACCAGTGAAGGTTTTTTCACCGGTCTCAAGAAACAGGCGGTAGACGGAATCGGCACACAGACCGGTCGCAGTTCAGTCACCGCCTGTTGCATTTCCACGCAATTCTTGAATCTCCCGATTCCTCTCCTCACGCTTCTTCTTCGGCCAATCTAACCACTGGAGGGTTTCTTCGATCAAGCCGGCCGCCTTTTCTCGCAGCTCCGGAGACTGCCAACCTTTCGCCTGGCGCAGCAGCTCAACTCGCTGGTTGGCCAGTGAGCCCGCGGGGTCTTTGTGACCAGTCGCCTTTTCTTCTTCGAAGAGCGCGCGGAGTTTTTCGATTACCCTCTCTTCCAGCGACATTGCGGCTAACCGAGCCGCGCGCTCGGCTTCCTCGCGTTGTTTTTCAGCTAGGAGCTCTTGTTCGCGCTGGCGTTGCATCAGCTTTTCAGCAGCCTGACGCCTGATCTGTAGCTGTTTTCCTGCCCACGTCTTTACTGGCTCGGTGTACCTGTCGCAAATCCTCTTTAGAACCTCACATTCCTCAAGCTTGACATCTCCAGTCGGATACACTTCCACGAGGAGCCACCCAAATGGCAACATGTTCTCTTCTTGGGCCAAGTCCGAAGCCGCCAGCCAGACCGTCTTGGCGCTGGCTGCATATTCATCCTTCTGCCCTTTCCCTCTCATGATCCGGATCTTCCGGACCCCAGAAACCGTCACGGATTCAGCACCGGAATGGCGGCCGACTCGCACAAGGAAGGCGCCATCCCGATTCATCCTCTCGCCGATTTCTCCAGCCAACAATGCCTCGATGCCGGCTCGCCAAGACTCGGAAAGGAAGCCACGTTCGGCTAGCATTCGGTTTTCCTTCATTAAGATTGGCTTGTAGAAAGCATTGCAGGCCCGAACAATAGTCTTGACATCAAAGCGCAAGCTTGGTTTCGGCAACTTGTTTCGGACTTCCAAATCACCAACGTTCTGAATATTCAGTTGTCCCTTAAACACTCGATAGTGCAATGGTGGTACGCATTCTAGAATTTGACAAAGACCGCGCTGCTCAGCCTGAGAGCGGCGTGGCCGGCCTTCACTGTCGAAAACAGTCTCTTTCTTACGGTTTACTGCCAGACACACCTCTGAAGCGGGTAGG